>CAYSAX010000008.1:0-17061 GCA_964429045.1 uncultured Pseudomonadota bacterium | reverse complement strand
AAAATTAGTGATGATTCTCCGGATTTGGGATTTGGAACCGGTTGTGTTAATACATTTGCAGTTGGTTTTCAATCCATTGCGTATGGTGGTGAATTCCAAGCAGATGGCAAAATTATTGCTGTAGGATTGGCAGATTCTTCTTTTGCAATTGCGCGGCTAACTACAACTGGATCTTTAGATGCTGGATTTGGTTCAGGTGGTATGACTATAACTTCTGTATCTGATAATGATTATTTTACCAGTGTAGCAGTGCAAGCTGATGGCAATCTTGTGGCAGCTGGCTATTCAAATAATGCTGTTGCTGTACTTAGATATAGTGCCATTACGGGACTTCTTGATGGAACCTTCGGTACTGGTGGAGTTGTTACTACTATTATAGGAACCACTAATATTGCTCGTGGTGTGGTTATTCAAACTGATCAAAAAATTGTAATTGCTGGCCAGGCTAATCAAAACTTTTTAAATATTCGTTATAACAGTGACGGTTCTGTGGATACCGGTTTTGGAACGGGAGGTTTTGTTGTCTCGTCGCCCGGCTTTATTAATAATTCTCTTGTAATGCAAACTGATCAGAAGATTTTATCGGTAGGTGCTGCATGTAATAATGGATTTGTGGTTCGATTGAGTACTGCTGGTGTTCCTGATAGTGCTTATGGTACTAATGGTATAGTAATTGACCCTAAAGGATTGGTAGATATAGCGTGTAATGGTGGTATTACGGGTCCAACCGGGCCATGCTGTAGTGGGCCAACTGGACCAGCGGGTTCAACAGGCTCTACTGGTAGTACTGGTTCAACAGGATCAACCGGATCTACAGGTAATACTGGCAGAACAGGTTCTACTGGCTCTACCGGATCCACGGGAAGCACCGGCTCAACGGGATCTACAGGTAGTACCGGTTCAACTGGTTCTACCGGAAGTACAGGAGCAACGGGTAGAACAGGCTCAACCGGGTCTACGGGTTCAACTGGCTCAACTGGATCTACAGGAAGTACCGGCTCAACCGGTAGAACTGGATCTACTGGATCAACGGGGGCAACAGGATCTACTGGAGCAACGGGACCAACTGGGCCAACATATACAGATTATGTTTTTGCCTATGATGACACGGTGCAACCAGTTGGAAGTGCAGGTGCTTTCCAACCGCTTACTATGAGTGATGACAAGCAGAAAAATGGATGGACTCACACGCCAGGAAACGCCAGTTATACGTGTACTGCAACAGGAAAATATTTAATTCAATATGATGTGATTGCGCAAAGAACTGCAACTCCTATTGCCAATGTCTCAGTGAGAGCAACGCTTGCGGGTGTAGAAGTTGAGGGAAGCCAGGCATCAATTACATTTAATAGTAGCAATCAACCATTAGAAGTTACTCGATCATTCATTATAGATGTAACCAGTGGTCAGGTTTTACAATTGCAGTTTACCGGAAGCACTACAGCGATTGAATTAGCCCCAAATACAGGTAACGGAACAACCAGACCATCAACGACACTTACTATTACTAGAATTGCATAGGATTTTGATATGAAAAGAAGAATTATTTTTTTAGCACTAGTATGTGTAGCATTTAATTCATCAATACGAGGCTATATTCTTGGTTCGCAAAACCAAGCAAATAGTGTTGCAATGCAATCGGATGGGAAAATTGTAATTTGTGGAATGACAATCATTGATAAAGTGCAACAGTTTTTAATTTCACGTTATACTTCTGCCGGTGTTCTTGATTCCACATTTGGGACCAATGGATGTCAAACCACGGTGATTGGAGATTCTGCCGTTGCGTATGGGGTGGCATTAGACGCATCGAATAATATTATCGTTGTTGGTGCATCTGTATTAAATGGCGTGAGTAGTATTGCAATAACTCGATATACATCTTCTGGAGCGTTAGATACAACTTTTGGTGTTAGCGGAATAGTGTTAACCACCATTAGCTCTGGTAGTAGTGGTTATGCATTAGTATTGCAAAGCGACGGCAAAATTGTTGTAACGGGTTCAGTATTACAAAGCAATGATGTATGGATTCCTATAGCACGCTACAATACCAATGGATCTCTGGATACATCATTTGGAACAAATGGAGTTACGGTCATTAGTATTGAAGACTGCGCAATCGGTTATTCATTAGTACAGCAGCCCGATGGTAAATTTGTTATTGGTGGATTTGCGGAAGGAAATGCATTTGTCGTTCGCGTTAATAATAATGGAACGGTTGATACTGCTTTTAATGGTACTGGCGGAATATCTATAGAAGTTGGTTTATCCTCATTTGTACGTGGCACAGGATTGCAATCATCAGGGAAAATAATCGTTGCTGGTTACTCAAACGGCCAAACATTTCTTGCGCGTTTAAACACGGATGGAACTTTGGATACCACCTTTGGTGATAATGGGATTAGCGTTAATAATTTCTCGAGTTATAATATTGCCCTCGATGTAGTAGTTGATTCTAGTGATCGTATTATTATAGCAGGGATATCTTCCGATTCTCCAATTGCGGCGCGATATACATCTGCGGGAGTATTAGACACGACATTCGGTGTGCAAGGACTTGCAAGTATTAATTGTGGAACCGCGGGCAATACCAATGCAATTACGATTCAATCGGATGCTAAAATTGTATTAGCTGGTCTCATTGATAATAATGTGTTAACGGCTCGTTTAACAACAAGTGGAGTGTTAGACGTCACCTATAATGGCGTGGGGTATTTGTTAGATCCAACCGATTATTTTCCAAGCTGTGATAGTACATTGCCAACATCAGCATATGCTTTTGCGTACGATACAACAACTCAAACTGCATCGGTTGCAAATTTATATCAGGATATAACTATTAGCACTAATGCTACTTTATCTAATTGGACTCATACGGGAGGCACTGCCACATTTACTTGTGGTAGATCGGGCCAGTATTTAGTTACTTACACCACCAGTTCAGAAAGAACATCCGGATCAGGAATTGTTAATGCATCTTTGCGTGCAACTAACAATGGTACTGAAATTCCTGGTAGTCAATTATCTTTTGACTATGCTACTACAAATCAAACAGTATCATCGTCGAAAACTTTTGTTGCAACTTTTGTGCAAGGAGACATTGCAAAATTTCAATATGCAGGAGCAAGTACTTATTGCAGGCTTTTAGCAGGTGATGGAGTGGGAACGACGAAACCATGCATTGCCGTTTCATTTGCGTTAATTTCTTAGGAATAAATAATGAGAGCATTCAAATATTGTTTACTATTAATTCTTACGCATTTTTATGGAATGAGTGCAGAGATTTCTGGTGCAGATGCACGCGCACTTGCTTTAACAGCAGATAATAAAATCATATTAGTTGGTACTATTAATGAAGATAAGCAAAATATTTTTGGAATCATTAAATATCTTGATACCGGTTTAATTGATACTGATTTTGGAATTGATGGAATTACCACCATAACGATTGGTGAACAAGCAGAAGCTAATGCGATAGCTATCGATTCAAATAATAAAATTGTTGTTGGTGGTTTTGCATTAGAGGCCGGCATAATAAAAGTTATTAGTGCGCGATATTTAACTGATGGCTCTTTAGATGTAAGTTATGGACCTGATAATACCGGTATTAATGTAGAAACGGCAGTTCAGGATGCGCAAATTGCAGATTTAAGAATTCAATCTGATGGCAAAATTATTTTTGCAGGTACCCAATCGATTGAAGGGCAGCTTAGTGTATTTTTAATGAGATACACAACGGCTGGTACTCTTGATAACACATTTGGCACCAATGGCGTTATTAATTATACGGTAGGATATCATACGGGTGCTTTAGCACTTACATTGCAAGCAGATGGTAAAATTCTAGTAACAGGTTTCTCGATTATTGATACACGCCAAGTAATTGTACTTCGTTTTAATGCTGATGGTTCAATTGATACATCCTATGGTGAAAATGGTTTAAGTACTGTGGTTGTTGGCCAAAGTTCACAAGCAGAAGCGATAACTGTTGATGGAGATGGGAAAGCTGTTATTTCGGGAATATCTGATAACCAATTTTTAATAGCTCGCTTTGATATTAACGGTTTAATAGATCAAACATTTGGGAATCAAGGAATTGCAGTAAGTAATATTGGAACCAGAAGCTCGGCATTAGCTATTGCTGTACAATCTGATCAAAAAATTATTACCAGTGGCTTTGCTGATGAGATGTTTGCTGTAGTTAGATATAACGCAAATGGAGATTTAGATACGGGTTTTAACGGTGTTGGTTATATTACCAAATTACTAAAAAATACCGGAAATAGTGCTAAAGCGATTTTATTAGATTCAAATCAAAAAATTGTTATTGCTGGTTCTGCACAAGATGATTTAGGAATTTTGCGATTTAATGTTGATGGTACTGTCGATAATACCTGGAGTTATAATGGATTGATTGAAACGCCCAGCGGTTCAACAAATCCTGCTACTATGATATTTGATCAAAAAGCATCCGGAGTGGATGGAGGAACATTTACTGCAGGATCTTGGGTAACGCGCGAATTGAATCAAATAATTACTAATTCTTCTAATGTCATTTTAAACTCTAATCGTATCACTTTGTATCCAGGGACCTATGAAGTCTCTGCATCAGCGCCGGCATTTATGTGTGGGAAACATAAAATACGATTACAAAATATTACTGCTGATGTAACCGAAAAGAATGGAAGTGCTGCTTTTTCTTCTAACTCGGGAGGGGGATCAGTTTCAAGTTCTTTGTTAGAAGTTACTTTAGTGGTAACTGACTCCACAGATTATGAAATTCAACATCGATGCTCTAATACAATGGCTGATACTGGTTTAGGTATATCAACCGGTTTTGATGATTCAGAAGTATATACCATGGTTAAAATAACAGAAAAATAACAAAAAAAATGGAGATCATATAGTCATAATGATAAAAATTTTCTGATTTGAAACAAGGATAAAAAAAATGAATTTGTTAAAAAAATCCTTATTTTTATTAATTATTCTTAGTTGGTTTGCCTACAACAAAGGTGACGTTATTGGTTCAGATGTCTCTTCTATGTCTATTGCATTACAAAGTAATGGACGAATAGTTGTATCGGGATTTGCTACTAGTTGTGACAAAGATCAAGTAACTATTGCACGCTATTTAACCGATGGAACGCTTGACGGTACCCTTAATGGTGTTGGTTACAATATGATTATTTTTGGCGCTTCCGCTATGGGTAAAGCGGTTACTCTTCAAACAGATCAAAAAATTGTTACCGCTGGCTATAGCGATGATACAATCGGTGTATTACGCTTCACCACTGCAGGAATTCTAGATACAACTTTTGGTTCTAATGGACGTGTTAATCTAAATTTAGGATTTAACGAACAAGGTAATGCAGTTGCTATGCAATCAGGAAAAATATTGGTTGCTGGGAATGCTACTATTGGTGGAGTAACTCAGTTTTTTCTCACGCGTTTTAACTCTACCGGAGTATTAGATAATGGCTTTGGTACTGCAGGTATAACTTCAACTCCGATAGGTGACGGATGTTCTGCAAATGCAATGGGATTGCAAAGTAATGGAAAAATTGTTTTAGCAGGAACAGCAGTAGTATCAGGACAGGTAGTTGTTGGATTAGCGCGTTATAGTGCAGCTGGCGTGTTAGATACAACATTCGGGATAAATGGAATTGCATATACTCCAATCGGCAATTTTGCGGTAGGCAATGGTCTTATTATTGATTCAAACAATAAGATTGTTGTTACTGGTTTTGCACTTAATGCTGGTATACAACAAATTTATGCCGTTCGCTATACGTCTAATGGAACTTTAGATGGTTCATTTGGTACTAATGGCGTGGTTTTTGTTGATATTCCTGATACCGTCATTAATCATGGAAATGCAATAGCATTACAAGCAGATGGCAATATCGTAATTACTGGTAATTCCGGAAATCAACTTGTTGTTGTGAGATTAAATGGAACGGACGGTTCGTTGGACACAACATTTGGTGGTGGTGAAGGATATGTATTAACTTCAATTGGAAGCGCTATTGTAGGAAACGCAGTAGCAATTCAACCAGCAGACCAGATGATTGTTGTTGCAGGTAAAACTGATTTAAGTGCAGTTATTCTCCGTTATGATGTTGAAGGTACCTTAGATACGGATTTTGGTGGCTCAGGTAATGGTTATAATATTAATCCTCAAGGATCAGCAGAATCAACCTGTGGAACTTGTACTGTATGCCCAACCGGAGCTACAGGTGCAGGATTACCCTTAACTATTTCTGCAGTAAGTGCAACAGCCTCTACAAATACCACCAATACCTCCGATGCATTGATGAGTGGAATGACATTAACACCAACAGCAGGAACGTATTTAGGGTTGTTTAATACTGATTGTTCTTCAAGTGCAGATGATGCAACCATTAGTGCTAGTATTTATTTAAATGGAGTTCAATTATCAGAAACTGAAAGATCGATAGTGCCACGTTCTAACGGAGCAAATGGTCGCGGATTACTTGCTACACAAGCAGTAGTAAGTCCCAATGGTTCTGAGGCAGTGGAAGTACGATGGAAAGTTTCAAGCGGTACCGGAACAGCGAATAATCGTTCATTCCATTTACTTAAAACTAGTTAAATGAAATTACATTTTTTTTAAAAAGAGAATTAAATGAATTTTTTTAAAATGTTAATTTGTAAATTATTTTTACTACTGACTGTAATTGGTAGTTGTTCAGCAGACGTTATTGGTACTCAATCATCAACTTATTCATTAGTACTTCAAAGTAATGCTCGCCCGGTAATTTCAGGCTATGCTAACAGCTGCGATAAAGATCAAGTGATGATTGCGCGATATCTTCCTGATGGTACTTTGGATGGTACATTGAATGGCACTGGTTATAATACTACTATTTTTGGTGCCGCTGCAATAGGTAAAGCGGTTACCATTCAACCATCGGATCAAAAAATTGTTGTTGCTGGTTTTAGTGATAATACGATTGGTGTATTACGATATACAACAGCAGGTATTTTAGATACAACCTTTGGTACAGCCGGACGAGTAAACCTTAATTTAGGAATTAACGAACAAGGTAATGCCGTTGCAATGCAATCAGGAAAAATTTTGGTTGCAGGTAACGCAACGGTTGCCGATGTTAGTCAATTTTTTATTACCAGATTAAATTCAAATGGGGCTCTTGATTCAGGTTTTGGTACAGCAGGAATAACTCTTACCCCAATTGGTGATGGTTGCACTGCTAACGCGATGGGTATACAAAGTACCGGTAGAATTGTCTTGGGTGGAACAGCGGTTGTATCTGGTCAAGTTGTATTTGCATTAGCGCGTTATAATTCTTCAGGGGTGTTGGATACCACGTTTGGTACCAGTGGAACTACCTATGTTCCTATCGGTAATTTTGCTTCTGGAACCGCTTTGGCAATCGATTCAAGCAATAGAATTCTTTTAAGCGGATTTAGTATAGATACCAGCAATCATACCATAGCGGTTGCGCGACTTACTGCAAATGGAACTCTTGATGGTTCATTTGGAACAAGTGGGATTGTTACAATCGATATTCCAACTACTGAAGTTGACCATGGTTTAGGCATTGCACTTCAGGCTGACGGTAATATTGTAATTACCGGTACATCGGGTGCAGATATTGTTGTCATACGTTTAAATGGTACTGATGGTTCATTAGATACTACCTTTGGCGGAGGAGCAGGATATGTTCTTACTACCGTTGGTGAGGAAGCTGGTGGAACTGCGGTTGCAATTCAACCAGCAGATCAAATGATCGTTGTTGCAGGATTTACAGATATTAGTTCTTTGATCTTACGTTACGATGTTGATGGTAATCTGGATACAACATTTGGTGGCGCAGGGCTTGGCTATAATATTAATCCTCAAGGATCAGCTGAAGCACTTTGTGGTACTTGTACGGTATGCCCTACCGGAGCGACTGGTGTGGGTGCTGTTGGTCCAACAGGTCCTACTGGTACAGCAAGCTTAGCTTCATATGCTTATTTGTATAATAGTGCATTAAGTTTAGGATTAAGTGTCTTATCTACAACTCCCGTTCCTTTTAATAATGAAGGAATAAAAGTTAACATTACTCATAGCAACATAACAAATAATGATAGATTTGCCGTTGTTAATACCGGTGTATATAAATTAACCGCGGTCATGAATTTAACGACCGCGTTATTGGGTACTAACTTTGCCTTTTATCAAAACGGTAGTCCAGTAGCGGGAACCTCTTTCGGACTTGCAGGAGTAGGATGTATAACAGTACAAGCGACAGTCTCAGCAAATGCTACTGATTACTTCCAATTAATGCAGACCAATCTGATTGCACTTACTATTGGCGGTCAAACATCAGTTACTATTGAACAAATCGCATAAATATTTACGAGGAAGGTGGGTTTCCACCTTCCTCCCTGTATAAGTTGTATGTGTCATTTATTAATTAGTTTATTTATCGTATTAAGCAGTTGTACAAGTTATGCTTTCAGAGTAATCAAAGCCACTGCATTACAAACTGATGGTAAAATTGTTGTTGCAGGTTTTTGTAAATCTACCCAAGAAGCATGTCCTTTTATTGCACGATATCAAGTTAATGGATTACTTGATGAATCGTTTGGCATTAAAGGAAAAGTTTCTGTTGATACATTACCGCACATTGAAATTAACGACTTGAAGATTACAAACCATGATGAAAAAATTATAGTTGCTGGCCGCATAGATGTAGACGGTGTAAGCAAAGTAATTGTATGTCGTTATAATACAGATGGCTCCGTTGATACAAAGTTTGGTGAATTTTCGTCGGGTATGGTAGTTCAATCCATTGATGATTCAGCAATTGCAAATTGTGTAGCTTTTGATTCACAAAATAATATTATTGTAACCGGAACTGCGATTGCTTATGGCATACCGCGATTGTTTGTTGCAAAATTTACTAATAGTGGCGTATTGGATATTACGTTTGCAGATTTAGGAGTCTTTACATTTTTACTTAATAATAGGTCGTGTGCAAACAATGTTGCGATTTATAATAATGGTACCATTTTAATTGGTGGTTATGCCTGTGATTACGATAATCTAGAACAAGCATTACTTTTGCAGTTAACTAACAATGGGGTGTTGGATGATTCGTTCAATAAAAATGGTATTGTTATTGCAAGTATCGGTTGGATTTCTCATATTAAATCACTGGTTCTATGCGATAAAATTATAGCTGCCGGTGTATGCAACAATAATTTTATGATAACTCAATATTTAAACAGCGGAATTTTAGATAATCTATTTGCAGATGCGGGTATAGGAACACAAAATCTTATTTTTAAATCCTCTATAAATCAGATTATGATGGATCTTAAAAATAGGATTGTATTTGCGGGTATCTGTAATAATAAAGTCTTTTTGGGTCGCTACTTGGCAAATGGTGTTATGGACACAAGCTTCAATCAAACAGGCTTTATACTACGTAATGACTGCATTTGGGGAAATGGGAACTCTATTGTTGTTCAACCAGACAATAAGGTTATTATTGCAGGTGTGCAAGACGATGAAATTTTATTAGTTCGTTATAATGAAGATGGTACTTTAGATAATTCTTGGATTCAGGCGCAAAATTATCAAATCATAAATATTACTGGAGCTACGGGCCCTACCGGCTTAAAAGGTGATGTTGGATTACAAGGTGCTATGGGTTCTACCGGTATATCAGTTATGGGTGTAACAGGCCCAATAGGTAATACTGGCAATACCGGTGTGACCGGAGCAACTGGTGTTGATGGCGCTGCTATTACTAATTTTAATTATATTTTTAGTTATAGTACTTCAACGCAAAATGTTAATTCTGCAAATGTTTTTCAAGACATTTCACTCGATACCGATTCGCAAATGAATGGATGGACAAGAAATGGTGCAACGTTTACGTGCAATCAGTCCGGAGTATATCAAGTAAACTATCGAGCATTAGCGGATAATGTTGCATTGCTTGCATTAGGAAGTACCGTTTCGATTATTGCACTAAAAGGATCTCCATCATTTGTGGAAGTTCCTGGTAGCCAAGCATCGATTACGTTTGGAGCTTTATTAGGACAAAGGTCTCAGCTTTCCAATTCCTTTTTAGTTGCCATAAACAATGGGCAAACATTAAAATTCCAAGTAGCTGGTACTAATGCCAATAACCAATTAACAGCAGGTAATGGAAGTGGTACTACCAAATCGAGCTTTGGAGTAACCATTCTAAGAATTTTGTAACTCTAGTTTTTTTATATTTAGTCTTATTAGATTTTAATAAATTATTAGAGGGTTACCTATGAAAAAAATTATGTTTTTATTGTTTATTTTTGTTTTTACACTCCAAGCAGCAACTGACATTCAAATTGCTTATGAAATTGAAACAAAAGCGTTAGAAAAAAGCATAATTATTTTAACGCAAAATGATTTTGTTAGCGGTACATATCGTATTAAAAAAGGCGGATATTATCAACTGCATGAGGATATTTCTTTTTATCCTATAAAAGAGCAAGAACAACTAAGAACAGATAAACCTGGTATAGGATGGTTTGCTGCTATTACGATTGAAACAAAAGAAGGTGTAGTAATTGATTTAAATAACTATGTCTTGCAAGCAGATCAAAAATTTGTTGATGAACATTTATTTAATGTTTTTGCCAATATTGAATTGGATAATTGCCCATTCTCAGGAAAATTGTTTGGGTTTCCTGATTCTACGCAGGCCTTTGTAAATTTTATCGGTGATAATGAATATTATGCTGCTGATAATGTAATTATAAAAAATGGAACATTGGGTAGATCTGGCCATTGGGGAATTCACGGAAATAACAATAAAAATTTTTTTGCACATGATTTATTAATAAAAGATTGGGAAGTGCGTGGCGTTGAGCTGATTGGTTTAAGCAATAGTATTATTAAAAATATAGAGATTAGCGGATTAGAACATACCATTAATACCAGTGTGCCACTAGTTGGAGCATTACAAGTAAAGGGCATGCTCCAGAGATTGATCAAGTATGGTTTTTATCAAGCTGAAGAGCAATATAATAAACTGACAAATTTTATAGCTAATAATCCGGGTTATCTAAATCCAGCGCAGTCACTGGCAACCGGTACAATCGGTGGCATTTTTCTTACCGGTGGCGGGGTAAGTAATGTTGGATTTCCAGTAACTAATGCAATGTGTGCGCATGCTGCAGCAATGACCGGTGGTGGTATCACTTATAATGTCGAAATTGAAAATGTCTATGTTCATGATATAGGAGTGAAATCAGTACAATATGTTTCGATCGGCAGTAACTTAGAAGGCCCTGATGGAAATATTATTCGCCTTGAAGGTGTTGGAATTTTGCCTGGAGCTTCTTTGTTTTGGCATGATGCATATGATAAGGATGGCAATTTTGCGCCTAATGAAGTATTACGTTCAATTATGTTAATTGCACGCGCAATGATACATTTCAAGCCCGAACTTAAAAAAACGGTACCTAAAAATTTTATCAAGATAGCAGATAGCATTCTCAATGGAGATCATGCTCAATTTTTAAAACAAGTTAAACCGGTATTTACGTATCCCAGTCATAAAATTAAAGGTTTATTTGGTATTCGTATTGAAGGTGCACAGAATGTTGTGGTAAAAAGCTGTAGGGTTGAAAATTTAAAAAGCATTGGTGAGCCTTGCCAAGAACTATCAGAAATTTTTGATGCAAAATATTTTATTGTAGAAAAAACAAGACATTCTGCAAGCCAAGAGGATAGAGATGCTGAATATCGGGGTAATGATATTTGGGCTTATGAATGCGCAGCTTCTGACAATTGTTCTTTTTACGATTGTTTGGCATCGAATATTCACAGCTATAATGGTAATCCATTTGGCTTAGAATTGATTGCAGATGTGTCGAATGCAAAAGTGATCAATTGTAGGGCTGAAACAATTATAGCTAAAGGGGATACCATTAACTCAAAGCTTAACCTTCCTTCTGAGTCCTATGGATTTAGAGTACAAAGAACCAAAGGACCAAACACATTTATTAATTGTACTGCTCAAAATATTTATGCGCCTCGAAGAAGTTTTGGTTTTGCCGCTGAAGAGAGTACAGATGCCTTATTTGAAAAATGTTTAAGTGAAAATATTGTTGCAGCATCGAGCATTATTGTTGACCAGGATATTCAAAAACAAAAAGTTGCATTTGGATTTAACGCTGAAGGTGCAATGCACACACATTTTTTAGAGTGTGTAGCTCAAAATATTACTATTATTGGTGAATATCATGTGGATAAATCTACTTCGTCTATTGCCGCAGGATTTGCTTGTAATGATAACGATCAAGGTACAATAATTGAAAAATCTATAGCTAATAACGTATATGGTAGTAAAGGAATTGCTGCTGGTATTTATATAGACCCAGATTTAAAAGTACAGCACATTAAAAATAACTTTGAAAAAATTACTGTGGATGAACAATTTGGTAGTATTTATACGATAGAGATTCAATAGAAATGAGGGTTAGATTTTTTTCTTGACGACTTTACCGCTCGTATGTTTATTTACAAAGAACAAAGTATTAAAAAACAGGATGTATAATGAAAAGCATTTTATTACTCGTAAATTTTATATGCATATATTCATATGCAGTAGTGCAAAGTGATTATCTTTCTGCGGTAAAATTGCAAGCAGACGGAAAAATAATCACTGCTGGAAATTCCGTTGTTAACAATGTTACTCAGTTTGGATTGATACGGCTTAATTCCGATGGAACTTTAGATACAACTTTTAATGGAGAGGGAGTAGTTAACACTATTATCGGTTCTACTTCTGAAATTGCTTCTTTAGCTCTTCAGGCAGATAATAAAATAGTTGCAGTTGGTTCTGCGACTATATCTAATATTTCTTATATTGCAATTGCTCGTTATAATGCAGATGGTTCTTTAGATACTTCTTTTGATACTGATGGAATTGTTACCGCAACACTTAATGATGGAATTTTTGGCTCAGGTATTGTATTACAACCCGATGGAAAAATCGTAGCTGTAGGTACGATAGTAATAGATGGTACGCCACAGTTTATAATTGCTCGTTTTAATGACAACGGTTCACTAGATGGGGCATTTAATGGAGCAGGATTTGCAATTACCCCCGTTAATAGCCGTTCTATGGCAAAATCAGTTCTTATCCAGAGTGATAATAAATTAGTAGTGATGGGAACTTCCCAAATTGGACAAACAGGTGTCTCATTAATTACGCTTGTTCGATATAACACAGATGGTTCAATAGATACTACGTTTGGAACAGCGGGAATTGTTACTACTTCTATTGGAAATCAAGCACTTGCATTTGATGGAACATTACAATCAGATGATAAAATTGTAGTGGGTGGGACCTCTGATGGCGATTTTGTGATTGCACGTTATAATGTCGATGGATCCTTGGATACCAGTTTTGATGGTGATGGCTTTGTGTTAACTTCATTAAATGATGGGGATGAAATTCATGCGGTGGCTATGCAAGCAGACGGTAAAATAGTTGCTGGTGGAGTATCAAGCGCTTTTTTTGCCATGGGACGCTTTGATACTAATGGTACACTCGATAATACTTTTGGATCTGGAGGGGTTGTTACTGATATGCTTCACGAATCTGCGGGAATAAATGATATTGTTATTCAAGCTGATGGCAAAATTATTGTTGCAGGCTTTGATGATAATCGCGCTGCTATTGCACGATTTAATAGTGATGGATCTTCAGATGTTACGTTTGCGAATAACGGTGTTTTAAATTCACCAGTACCTCCAGTGACCTTGGATGGTGAAATAATTTTTGATTCTTTTTCTCTTACTAAAGATGCAGCGGCAACACCTGATACAAAATTTAATGATGTGTATACGACATCTGGGTTGTTATTCCCTATACGTGTTTGGTCCATGCATCCAAGTAGCTCAACTCAAGAGGTAATTACATTATTATTTAATATACCTCAAGATTTTGATACCATTTTGCCTTTAGAGTTACAACTTCATTTAGTCGTTGATAATAAAGCAGCATCAGGAAATAATGCAGCATTTTTAGTGCAGGCTGACTTTAAAGGTAATAACGCAGAGTTTGGTTCAACGGGTGCGGAACAATCAGTTACTTCAAGCACCATTACATTTACTGAACCAACGGGAAATAATTTAAAACATGAGTGGCTCACGATTCCATTAATCAATTCGGGTATTTTTCCGGGAGACATTGCTTTTGTTGCATTTACACGAGGAGTCCCTACTGGTACTGAATATAATAATGATATTTATTTGAGTTCAGTATCATTCAGATATAAGAAATTTGTAGGACAATAACTTGTTTAATGCTTGATTCAATTTTGTAATTACTCGGATGGTAAATTAAACAAAATAATGCACCCGCACTATTAGAAAATAATTTTGAGTGCATTACGCTATTAAAAAAAAGGACTCGATCAAATTAAATCTTAGCAGCTAAAAATTCTGCTAATTTTTGCTTGTATTCTTCAGTATGCTTGAGATGATGCGTTGCATGCTCAGAGGGTTTTTCAATCCACCAGCATTGCTTGTTTTCGGTTTGTTCGGCAAGTTTTTTCACGCTTTCTATGGGACTATAGCTATCATCGCGTGAATGAACATATAATATAGGACAAGTAATTTTTTTAATGCTATTCATAAGATTCATTGTTTTTTCGCGTAACTCATAACGCTTAGTGATTAACTTAACAAATGTGCCAAACAAAAAGCTGCTTGTTGCTGATAATGCTCTACACAAATAACGTTGCTTGATCTGTTCTTTAGTATCTTTTTTATAAATATATGATTTTAAAAGGCTAGGAATTACCTTTTCTTTAAAATGCATTCCAGGAACCGGTTTTATATCAAGCATGGTAACATACCCACTATCATACACAAACCCAGTAACCTTTTCTTTCTTGCAATCGATTTGCCCTAATGCACGTGCAACGTGAAATGCGCCGGCACAAGTGCCAAAAAATTTAATTTCACCGCCAGGATTTTTTTCTTGAGCTTTTCTAAGCGCGCCAATGACATCTTTATATTCATCAACACCATAATTGGCAAGATTGCTAAATAAGCGGCCATCGCTCTTACCATGTCCGCGTGCATCATACAATAGGATATTAGGATTATCTTTAAGCATCTTAGTGTATGTTGCTAATCCTTCTTTGCGTCCGGGATAAAATCCTGCTGCAAAAATTAAAGTGTAAGGCGCACCTTCAACTTTTTTATATAAGCCCTTTAAATTAAGGCCATCGGTAGATTTAAAATCAACGTGGTGAAATCCTTCTTCTTTAATAAGAGCTTGCTCCACTTTATCGTATTGCGTGAGAAAGTTGGTATTAAAGAAATCTGGTTTCGGTTCATTTTCTTTAGTGTTTTTGGGTGAAGTAGCTATCAGTGATGAAAACATTAAGAAGTTAAGAAGAAACGATGCATAATATTTCATGATAATCCTTTATGATTGTCCTTGTGCTGCCCAAATTAAATAACTTTCAATAAAACCCATTATATCACCATCAAGAACCAAATCTGGTTGTGGTGATTCAAAGTCGGTGCGATGGTCTTTTACCATCTTATACGGATGAAGTACATATGATCTAATCTGTGATCCCCATTCTATTTTTTTCTTTTCAATGCTTGCTTGCTTGGCATCTTGTTCTTCTTTTTGTTTTTGAACGAGTTTCGCTTTAAGCATCTTCATTGCCGTTTCTTTATTCTGTGCTTGAGAACGCTCAATTTGGCATTGAACCACGGTGTTAGTTGGAATATGAGTAATACGTATGGCCGATTCAGTTTTATTAACGTGCTGGCCACCTGCGCCTCCGGAACGATAGGTATCTATACGAAGATCACTAGGATCAATGGTAATTTCTTGTTCAGGTACTTCAGGCGCAACAGTTACCGCACTAAATGAAGTGTGGCGTCGTTTATTAGCATCAAATGGAGAGATTCTTACTAATCTATGAATGCCTTGTTCGCTTTTGAGCAAGCCATACACGTTTTTACCTTTAATAAATAAGGTAGCGGATTTAATTCCTGCCCCTTCTCCAGCCTGATAGTCTATCACTGAAACGTTAAAGCCTTCACGCTCAGCAAAGCGTACATACATTCTTAGGAGTATTTCTGCCCAATCTTGGGACTCGGTACCGCCTGCTCCGGAATTAATAGTTAAGAAGGCATCAGAGGTATCTTCTGCTTTTGAAAGCAAAATGTTGATTTTAAAAGAGGCCACAGCTTTTTGAAGGTTGCGGATCTCAGGGGATATTTTCTTTAACTCTTGCTCATCTTCTTTAAACATATCCAGTAATTGGCTTATGTCTTGAGCTCCATTTACTATATAAAGGTAATTCTCGCGAATCTGTTTAATCCGTTGAAGCTCCTTTGAAAGCTCTGCTTGTTGTGGGTTTTTCCAGAAGTCCTCTTGAACTGATTCATGTTCTAATTCTTTAAAGCGTTTATCCAGCGGACTGTGTTCCCAATAATTCTTGATAATTGAGATATCAGGGCCTAGATTTTTTAGTTGTTCTTGTAAGTCATCAAATAGCATGTTTCTTCCTTATATATATATAGGTTAAAATTAGTATAACTATTTTGCAAAAAAATAAGTCTTTTAATGAAAAAGTAAGAGTTTTTTAATTTTTTTCAGGTTCTTTTTGTGGTAATTTTGGATAAAGGCTCTAAAAGGCCTGTTTGTCGAAAGTGCCTCCCAATCGTCATTTTAAGGCCTATTAATGTATATTTTGAATTTAATCTTTAGAGTGGCTTTTAGGCCTCGAAAAAAAATATTAAAAAAACTTTTAAAAAAGTGTTGACTCTCTCATGAATGTAGGTATAATTTTACCTGAATCTTCGAGAAACAAATCGCACGAAACACGAAAGTGAATCGAGCGAATCGAAACAAAAATTTTTCTTTGAAATATATGGAAAAACAAATTACCTACCAGTTCTAATGAGAGCCTCCAAATATTTACTATACATATTTTGTAATGGAGAGTTTGATCCTGGCTCAGAATAAACGCTGGCGGCGTGCCTAACACATG
>CAYSAX010000007.1:1093-17115 GCA_964429045.1 uncultured Pseudomonadota bacterium | reverse complement strand
AATTTTGGGTTGTGCATTTATTCTGGCAGTCTTGGTTGCATGGAAGATGGGATTGCATTCCTGACTTACCATTGAAGATATTAAGGCCCATGCAGCTTGGTTACATCTTCAAGTGAATCAGCATTATTGGCGTTCAGTAGCAATCTATATTGCGCTGTTTATTGCCGTGGTTATTTCCTGTTTGCCGGGTACTGCATTGATGAATATCGTCGGTGGTTTTTTGTTTGGAATTGTCGCGGGTGTTATTTATATTGTGACTGCGGCGACCATAAGTGCAACTCTCTTTTTTTATTTAGTCAGATATGTAATTGGAAGTTATATTCAAGAACGCTATCAAAAAAGACTTGAGCATTTTAATCGTAAAATCAAAGAAAGTGGCTGGTTATATTTATTAATCGTTCGCTGTATACCCGTAATTCCATTTTTTATGGTGAATCTGTTTGCAGGGCTTACTAAAATTCCGGTCAGTACTTATATCTGGACAACATTTGTAGGTGTTATTCCCAGTGCAATCATTTTTGCGTTTGCCGGGCAGCATCTTAATAATGTTTCTCAATGGGCAGATGTTTTTTCATTTCCGATTATAATGGCGTTACTTTTATTGATTGTCGGAGCGCTGGTACCATTCATCATCAACAGGTACCATAAAATCTTTTGAGTGGATCCATCTTTGTAATTGGCGTCTCACGTTATCATAATTATGATAGTTAAATAAGAGGCCAGGGCGTTTGGTATAAAGAATTCCATGAATACCCACCTTTTCTGCTGCACGAATATTGTCAATCTGATCATCAATAAAAACCGTATCAGCAGGATCAAGGTTAAATGTTTCTAGAAATTTTAGATAAATGCGTGTGTCTGGTTTTGCCAATCCTACTTTTCCTGAAATCATTATTCCATCAAACATACTAAAAATATCAGGGCATATTCTTTTTAGTAGTTCAAATGATGCGCTATCCCAATTTGAAAGTATGTATATGTTATCGCCGGCAGCTTTACGTTCATTAACAAAACTGAGCCCTTCCACAATCAATGCGCGGGTTTTAACAAATGCTGCTGGATTGAAAATAGTGTGAGCTAATGCATGGACTAACTGTTCTTCATAATAATTGCTAAAAGTTCCGGGATGCTGATCAATAATTTCAGTTAATTGGGTATCGGATATAACTCCTTTTAACCAATCAGCCATAAGTTGTGGAAGTATATTTCCATAGTGATCTTTTACCGGTATTTGTTCAGGATCAAGTGGTTTTATTGAATCAAGGTAGGCAAACAGTTTTTTATCGATACCAAATGGGTTATTGAGTGTAGCTGCATATGAAATCATATTTTTAGGACCAATACTTAAGGCACTTTGTAGGTATTTTGTTTCGATGAGGACATCCCCCAAATCAAAAACTATATTAGCTGCTTCTAAAGAAACAGTGATCATGCAGGCAAGAATGGCGGATTTAAGGCTGTTTTTTAACTGCTTCATGAAAAAATAAGCTCTCCCTGAGTATTACCTTTATTATATAGCTTTTTTAGTATAGTCGATTATTCAGAATAAATTCAATAAAAAGACTGTATTTTAAATAAAAAACTGAATAATAAACGATTATTTTGTTTTCAAAATTTAATTCAGTATGAAACTTTTTATGAAAAATAATAGTAGTGCTAATCGGCATCAAAAAGGTGGTAAGTAGGTCAATTTGACACAAAGGCGATTTGGAATATACTTTTCCCAAGGTTTTATTACGTTCATGCGTTAAAAAATAGAGTAATAATGCAGTGAAATATTCATCATAAGTTGCACAGGGAAACTTTCTTAAAACCTTATTTTCTCATGTTACTTACATCACACATAAAGGATCTACTATGAAAAACATGTTAGTTATATCAATGTTGTTAACTGGATCAGTAGCATTCGCAATGGAACCAGTGGTACCTGCAGTACAAGCGGCACCAGAAGTTGTTGAAGCTATTGCAAAAGATGCAAAAAGAGCAGCTGAAGCAGTTGCAGATGCTGCAGTAGCAGTTGCGCAAAAAGCACAAGATTGTGTATCTCATGCAACGTGCAAAGACCATAACCATGGAATAATGCATTCAGTTCAAGGACTATTCAAAGATGGTGTTACTTTTGCAAATGCTCAACTCGCACAAGTGAGCAAAACAACATCAACTTTAAAATTAAATGGTTGGAATGCATTAAATAAAAATGAAAAAATCGGCGTTGCCGTTGCAGGAACCGCAATTGTTGCAACAACAGCATACTTAATTTGCAAACTCTATAATGCAGTTACAAAAACTGATAAAAATAGCAAAGTATGTGTAAGCGTTAAACAAGTACGTAGCTAAATTAAAAAAAAGGAATTCGCATGAACGAATTTAATAAAAGCTTATTATTAGTACTCATCGCTAGTGCGGTGAGTACCTATTCTTATGGTATGCTTCCCGGCGATGAAGATATGAAACAAGCTGAAGCTTTTGCAAAAGAGCAAGAAGCAAAAGCCGCAAGAACTGCTGAAGCTCAAGTGCACTCTGCGCCAGCAGCAACTTCTGAAGGTTCAGCATCTCCTTTAGCTCAAGTTTTACCCGGTGAAGTTCGTCCTGAGGCTCCATTATCACCACGAAAAAAATCTGAATTAGAAACAACGGTTTACAAAGATTCTTCAACAGCAGCGCCTGCCAGCGAATCTCGTACATCGTCACCTAAACCTGCAGTACATCCTGACTTTCATCCCTTGATTACAACCGGTGAAAGAGACAAGCTTGGTATCGATTCTGCAGGCCATGTAATTCCAGGTTCAGAAAAAACAGCTACACTTCCCATAGTGACATCAGAAGGAACTGCAAGCCCAACTCCATCTTCACCAAGAGAATCAGATGATGGTGGTTATGTTAGCGCTTCAGACGGGCGCTCACGAGAAGGTTCACGTATTAAAGAGCCTGCTCCTGCAAGACCAGGTGAAGTAGAAGCAGGCAAAAAAATAGATTCAGCTTTAGCGCGTGAGCATAGTGCCACTCCACCAGTAGAAGAGTCAATGGTAAGAAAGCATGATGATAACAAAGCAGCAGGTGTGGGTTTACCTCCTGCATCATCGCGATCAACAATAACTTTTGCTGAAAAAGATCTTAAGAAATGTACTTCTGGATCTGGCCAAGCAAGGCATGAAGATGGTACGGAAGCAATAGAAAAAGCTACAGCATTAGAAACTGGAGAAAGATCAGCTGATAGAACCGCCTCTCCAGGTGTGTGCGCCGGTGCTGCACCAGATTTAGGGGAAAAAGATGTTGCAGCGGGTTCTGCAGCAGCGCAAAAAGATTCATTACTTGAAAAGATTAAACGCAATAAGTTAAAAACGTTTGCAATTATCCTTGCATTAGCTGAAGCTGCTGATCTTACGCAAGCCTTTTTCTTAAAAACCACAAAAGAAGAATTAAAAGACAAAACTTTAGTGCAAAAAGCAAAACTGGTTGCACAAAAGACCTATACCGCAAAACTTATCGGTGCTGCAAAAGATGGTCTTATGAATAGAGTAGTTCCTGGCATCTTAGATTTAAAACAAAAAGCTCAAAACTATATAAATAAGAAAACACAGACAACATGAAATTTAACAAGAATCTTTTGTTCGTAATATTTATTGCAGCAACTATTAGTACTGTATCATTTGCAATGGATGATGATGGTTTTACTCCTGTGCTTTCTAGAAAAGCAAAAAGACAAGCAAAACATGCTGCACCAGCTGCGCCCACGGATGCTCCTCCTGTTGCACCTAGACTTTCAAGAGCAGCTAGACGGGCTGCGGCTGCACAACAATCAGCTGACGCAGTAAACAAAGCTGCTGATGTATCAAAAGATGATTCAGGCTCTATTCTTTCAAGTGCAAAGCCTGCTCCGGCAGGGGTGTCGGCAGATTCATTCGTTGCAAAGATGAAACGCAATAACTTAAAAGCATTTGCGGTAATTTTTGCATTAGCTGAAGCTGCTGATTTTGCACAAGCATTCTTCTTAAAAACAACAAAAGAAGAGCTGCAAGATAAAACTTTAGTGCAAAAAGCAAAACTTATTGCTCAAAAGACTTACACTGCAGCACTCTTGGGTGTCGCTAAAGATGGTCTCATGAATAAAGTAGTTCCTGGCATCTTAGATTTAAAACATAAAGCTCAAGACTACTTGAACAAGAAAAAGCAAACAGCATGAATTTCGTTAAAACTTTATTTTGTGGAGTGCTCATTGTAATGAGCACTCCGGTTGTATCCATGGATTTGCCCAAACCGAAAATTGATTGTTATGAGATTAAGACCAAAGAGGCTTTCATAGGACTATTGTCTCATTATAATTTACTTGATGGAGCATTTGATGCTGGTAAAGATTGGGATCAAATTCCTGCTTTACTAAATGGACTTTGGCAATATAAGGTTGATGACGCATCTAAAAAAAGTATTTTAGATGCCTATAAAAGGTTATCATCGCCAGTTGGGGTATTAAAAAAAGAGTTGGCAAAGAAATTTGCTACTCCTGAACCTCCCAAGCCAATAACGTTATCTTATGCAACTCAGTTGCATTCATGGGTTATTGCGAATAAAGGCAAAACTCTGGGAATAGGCATTGCAACTCTTGCAACAATCGATGCATTGCAAGCATATTGTCGTACAGATAAAACAACTTGGAAAGAATCTGATCTTAAAGGCAAATTAGAGCTGATTAGACGCCAAATGATAATTACTCGCTCTTATAATGGTGCTTATGGTTTTATAAAGAGTCGCTGTGCATAAGCATCCTAAGGAAAGATAATGATAAAAAATGAGAGTAGTCTGAGTATCTTTCTTATTCTAATAGCTGTTCCATTATCTGCAATGGAACCAGATCAAACATATAACTTTCAAACGTATTCTGGCACAGAGTTGCATGAGTTTGCGCGTCAACATAGTGTAATTAATTTAACATTGCGATCTCGAATATCATTTTTTAATAGAATGCAAGATTTAGGGATTCCTTACCATCTTGCAAGTGCTGACAATGAAGGCAAGGTAGAAGATCTTAGCGATATTACGCGTAATAAGAAAAAGTCTTGTTGTATTATTTTATAACTGTTTCAAAAGGAATGTATGAATATTAAATACGTAATAAATATCATGGGTTTTGCTCTAATAACTTCTTGTCAGCTATATGCATCTGAAGTTCCAACTATAAATTTTAGTGGTAAAACGAAGCAAGAGCTTAATCAGATGGCAATTGAACATGAGATGCAATTAACACCACGTTCTGCTCAATCTTTATTAAACACGGTAGAGCAATTAGAAATTACTGCTGAGTCGGATAATTTTATCAATGGATTTCTTCACCAGAGGGAACTGCGGCCTACTACCATGGATAATTGGCTAAAATTTAAACTCGTTAAAGCATATTATCAAGAACATGGCCATAATCCAGTTTCTGCTGCTCAACAATTGAGCTTTTCAGTAATTGTTATAAGGGTTCCTGCTGCTGCGGCGCAACCTGTTTATGGTCCCCATGGTTTAGGTTGTACATGCCCATGGCCGGAAAATAGTAGAAGCTGGTCATGGAAGTGTTCACTACTATAGGCTTGTAATCACAACAAAGTTAAACATTTTTTGAAAGAATAAAATTTATGAACAGCAATTTATTTGGGTTACTATTTATCTCAGGATTTATTTTAAATATTCAAGCGATGGAAAATTCATCGGAAAAACCAACCAATGATTTTAAAAATAAAAGTCGGCAAGAATTAAATGAAGTAGCAATAACTGCAGATGTTCATGCTTTAACTCCTCGTTCAAAAAAGTCATTAGAAGAGCGCGTTATTGAGTTAGGCATTACCATTGATACGGGTGATTTTATCTACACGGCTTTATCAGCTAATGGAAGTAGACCCGCGCGCCCGGGCGATATTGTAAAATTTATTACAACAAAATCTTATTATGATCAACACAAGCAGATGCCACCAGATCATTACCGCCCACAACTAATGCTAAGGGCATCAACGCGTGAAGGAGTGGATCGTCTATTGAGCGGTTTGTTTGGCCCTAATGGATTGAGCTGTGCATATCCTGATCTTCCTGTTATTCAGGAATATGGACCTTGCTCCTGTGAGCCTGCTGTTGCTTGTGAAAATGAAGATTATGGTTTAAATACATTGTTTCAAGACTCTTGCAGCTTAAAATAATTTTAAGGGACATTGTGATGTATAATTATTTAGTTGCAGTACTACTTTTTTTTATTCCGTGTACTTTTGCCATGGAAAAGAAGATGGATGTTAATTTTGCACATGTAACGCTGGAAGGGTTGAATAATTTTGTCAGACAATACTGGCTTATGGGACTTACTGATAATTCATATGCAACATTAAGAAAGCGTGTAGTGGAACTTAGAATTTCTAAAAAATCTGATGAACTTATTGCAAAGGAATTTTATGAAGCTGAAGACATTAAAGAATCTTATGTAATAAAAAATATACTTGCACATGTTAATATGCGTATGCAAGGTCTGTTGCCCACTTACGAAAATACAAAACAACTGGAATTAACAAGTTATACTAATTGTACCTTTACGGTAACAACAGAAAGTTAATAAAATGAAAAATAGATTTTTTTTAGGGTTGATCATTGCAGCATTGAGTTTTTCACTCGGTGCAATGGAAGCAAAACTAGAGATAGATTTTAGTAATGTGACGGCACAAGGACTTGAAGAATTTACCCTTGCATACAAAATGAGATGCTATCATCAATTAACACCACATACTGTTACTTCAATGGAGAATAGAATGAAAGAGTTGGGAATAACGCCCGACGATGATAGGTTTATTTCTTTAATTAGTAAGTTACTGAGCAATAAAACATTAACGCCTGTGCAGCAGCAAACATTAGTGAAATTTAATAATGTACGCTTAATGCGCGGACATGAAGAAGTTCATTTACCCGCTTATGGCATCAATGGTCATAAAATCGTTACGGTACGGACTCACAAATAAGATAAATAAGGAGAAACAATGATAGTACAACGATACTTAATTTTGTTATTAGTTTTATCTTTTGGATCTGCATTAATTGCAATGGATGGACAGGGGATGCCTACCAAGAATTTTAAAAATAAGACTAAAGATGAGCTTAATACATTAGCACTTGAAATCGATGTGCGCCTTTTAACGCCTCGTTCCAAGCAATCTCTTGAAGATCGAGTTAAAGAGCTAGGTATTACCCAACAAAGTGGGGACTTAATTTATACTGCTTTGGCATCCGATGGCAGTAGAAAAGCACACGCTCAAGATATTGATGCATTTTTAGCTGCCCAAATTAATCATTGGAATGTTCAAAAAAGAGCATCTAGCAGTTCAGAACAAAAATAGTAATTAATTATTTAATGAAAGGAAAAATATGAAAGTAAATGTTTCTATATGGTTTTTACTGTGTTTAACCTCGGCTATACACGCATCCGAAGCACCAAGGCCGATGTCTACCATAGATTTTAGTTCTAAAACACTGAAAGAATTAGTTGAATATAGACGAGGCAATAATTTTGAAGCATTAACGCCGCGCTCAAATCAATCGTATACTGATCGTTTTAAAGCGCTTTTTACGCAAGGCATAAACGATTTAAGAGCTCAATTGGGCATAACTCCTGAAATGATGGCTCAAAGCCAACAGCGACCAATAACAATATTCCTTTTTGTTCCAGTAGCGGCTATGCCAGGTTTGGATCCTGCTAATCATGGGACTCATAATCCACATTGTGTGTGTGACTTGCTTGATAGATTTATGGCAAGACAAGGAGCTCCGGGTGCTGCAAATCGTGAAGATATGACTACTGAAGAGGCAACCCAAAATGAAGAGCCAACAATAGATGAGCTGAACGTGCATATGAAAAACATGAATTTTAAAAAAGAACAATAAAAAATACTTTAAATATTAAATACTACAGTAATTAAAAAGCATACTTTTGCAAAAAGGTGTGCTTTTTTGTTTTTTATAGATAAGGTAATTTGCACCACAGATTTTATTTGAGGTGTCACATGAAACACATAGTAATCGTAATATTTTTTGGTACAGTGCCCTGTTATGGCATGACCGTTACTGAGTTAAGTGATATACGTTTTAAAGCGCACATTGCGAATCTTACTCCAAAAAATTTAGCCATTTATATCAGAGAAAAAGGCGGCATTGAAAATTTAAGCGCAGGGGAGTTACCAGCGTTTATTAGAAAAAAAGGTGGCTATGCAGGATTAAATTGTGATGAGCTTCATGAAGTAGTCTTAAGAGATCGTGTATTAAATCCTAAAAAACTTGAGCCATTTTTAAAAGCTCGTACAAATCATATAAAACGTGAAAAACTCAAAGCGATGAAGCTATGGAATAGACAGCAGGTGACCGATTACATTCATGCCAAACCATCGGGTGAAAAATTTGATTGCGATGAGCTTACTATTTTAAATGATATTCTTGAACCACAACCTGATCCAGCGCCTTTAACAGCATCAAAGAAAAAGCTTCTGCAAGAAAAATTTGTAAAATTTGTCCCTGGCAAACAAAGATGGCCTGACGTAGATTTCAGTTTGTGGGATGAACAACAATTGGATGCATATACTAATAGTTTTGATTTGACCTTTACTGAAACAGAATTTATTTCTCAACGCCAGACAGAAATCAAACAACTACAATTTATTGACCAGTGGGATCGAGAGAGGGCAATGCTCTTTATTACTGACTTATTAAATAAAGATTCGGTTAATCGGGATCAATGGCGCAAAATTTCTTGTATAATACATTTGACCGTTATTGAAATCAAAAAAATGATTAAACCAATGAGTCGTGCTGATTATCAAGAGCTTTTGGAACAACACAATAAAGAATTAGCTGAAAGAGGAGCGCGCAATAAGGTTCAAAAAGAAAATCTAGCACTTGACGATACTGCAGCATAGTTTAGCCTAAAAGAAACCCCTATTTTTAGAGTGTTTATGCAGCTGTATAAAGAAGAATTATTAGATCATTATCGTTTTCCTCGCCATAAAGGGCGCTTGGTTCATTTTGATTTTTCATCGGGCCAGCACAATCCTTCATGTGGCGATCAAGTATGCTTTGAGGTTAAACTCAGCAATGGCATGATTGTGCAAATAGCGTTTGACGGGACCGGTTGTGTCATTAGCCAAGCGACTGCTTCAATGGTGGCTGAGCTGGTTAAAGATAAATCGATTCATTTTGTGATCGCCTTAACCAGCCACGATATTTTCACGCTCATTGGCATGGAGCTGGGGCCAACTCGTGCAAAATGCGCTTTAATTTCATTGCATGCCCTTCAAGAAGGGTTACATGCCCATCTTAAAAAAGGGTAATCATGCTCAATCGAGCAATTCTTTTAGAGCAGTTGCAATCAATTAGTAATGGACTATTTATAGATACTTCTGATCAGTTAGAGATTGCTCGCCAATCGTGGCAACGAATCCTTAAAGATCCTCTTTTCATTTACAAAGTACGTCAAATTTCATCGCCATGGTTAGTTCCGGATTGGTATGACTCTTTGGGCCGGGTGGCCCCCGTTGCTTTAAATCTTGGGCTATATTCGGTGCTGGCAGTTGATGGTTCTCAGGTATATCCTGACCGTCATCAAGGGACTCCCTGTTATTTAATAAATATTGGTTGTGTGCTTTTGAACTATGGCCAACCCGGTAAAACTGCAGTTACCTTCGATTCAAGGCCAACGGTGTTTGCGGGACATACGCAAGAAGCTGAGATTGTTAACGGGCCGGAACTGGTTAACTGCCGCCGGCAAGAGTTTGAACTTCAAGTCGGCCTATCAAAAAGCATTGAATTTATCGCACAAAACCCCGATATTCCCTTTGCATTTTTGTTTGATGGATCATTGGTTTTTTGGCATTTAGAGTCAAAAGAGCAGAATCTTAAAGATCTTTTTTTAAATAAATATTTGAATCTGTTGGATGGATTATATCAATCTTCGATTTTATGCGGAGGCTATATTAGTCTTCCCAAAAGCAAAGAGCTCGTGAATTTAATTCGCTTGGAGTTGTGTGGCTTTCAAGTTGAGGGGTGCGATAAGCTTGAAGCGGTTAATCATTTAGTAGATGGCTCTATTGCTCATTTCTTTTTATCATCGGGAACCCGATCAATTGTCTTTAAAAGTAATGCTAAAATCGGCGGAAGTTATCCAGAACATTTAGTTCCCCACTTTTTTTACCTGGATGTGGGTTCGGAAGTTGTGCGTATCGAAGTTCCTGCATGGATTGCACTTGATGAAAAAAAGCTTGATCGGTTAGCGTCTATAATTCTTGATCAATCGATAAAAGGACGCGGCTATCCGGTGGCATTAGCAGAAGCTCATGAACAGGCAGTAGTTAAGGGCCCGGATCGTGATTTTTTTTATCATCTGATTACTAAAATTGGTATCGAATCGAAACAGAAATTAGCCCATTCGCAAAAAAGCATGAAAAAGCGTGGCATGGGAATATAGTTTAGTGTTTGGTTTAAGTTAATTAAAACTTTTGTTATTATAAAGCCAATACATTTATCACTTTTTTACACGACTTCGAATTGAGCATTATGCGTTTTATAGTATTACTTTCATTATTACCTTTTGTTATATCAACACCGCTTTTGGCGATGTATGAGCCGATTGAGCTTGCACGAATGGCCGTGGAAATTACGAACAATACACAAAAAAAATATGTGGTAAGTGTTTATAACGGATCTGGGCGAGACGAATATATTGTAGAGCCTACGCATGTGGTAAAAAAAGATGTTGTACTTACAGAACGCAACTATGATCATACAAACAGAAACCATTATGTTTCTCAGATAGGTGTTATACATAAAACTGAAACTTTCTGGAAAGACCAATTAACCATTGAAGTGGCTCATAAAAATCTTGACTCGCACAGACAATTTGGCACTAACTTATATTCCCATCCAACAGGAGAGCTTGAGCTCGAAAAGAGACAACAACGAGATAGCCATTTTTTCCAAACGGTATTTCCCCAAGCACATGATTTTATAACGCGAGTTTCGCTGAAAGGGGAAAATCTTGAAGAATCAACGATGGAAGTAGTTAAGTCTGCATCTTTAACCTTTAGTCAAATGTCTATCAGAAGTACTGCACAATTAATCTTGCAAGATAGAATGGGTTTGCTTGAGGCAAAAACTAAGCTTCCACCAGAAGTTTTTGAGCAAGCAGTGGACTGGATGGAAAAAACAGCTTCCCCAAAGCTTCATAAATTAATGCTTGCATATCTTAAGAGTTAAAGAGCTAGTTACACAGACAATAAGGCTATGCTTGAGCTTTTTTCATAAAACTATTGAATTTTAGGCATTATTCTATGCTATTATGAATCTAATACTGAATAAGTATAAAAAGGGATCCTATGAAGTTCAAATTAATGTCTTTAGTTATTTTAACCTTTATTTTTGTTAACTCTTTTGCGATCAAAAGAAAAGCTTCAGAAATATCAGTCGAAGTTCCTGAAGATTTTATTACTATTCTTACTGTTGATAATAAAACCGAAGCTTCTGTTTTGGGATATGTAGAAAATAACAGGCAGCATGATCTCGTTTTCCCTCAAGGAACCACGGTAGCAAATATTCCGTTGCGGTTTAATACTGTTAACCCGCAGATTAAACGTTCAGTTCCACTTTATTTTTACCCAGAAATTACTGAAGAGTATGTTTTAAATGAAAGTCTGATACTGTGGGTGCAAAAAAATCAACAAGTTAATCCCCATAATCCCAATCGTAAAAATATTACGATTGATGTTAACTTATTTAAAGTAGACATCAGCCAAAATCCAGCAATGGTTTTAAACCCAATTTCAGTGGCACACAAAGCATATGCCATAGAAAACAACAAACAATTAACCTGTAGTATCCGCATCTTGTTTGATGGCGAAGATTTAGAAAACTCAGAAGTACAACTCTATTGCCAGCACTAGGATGGAGCTATCCAGTTTAAGCTATATTTTTGCAAACTCGAATTATTTTAGTATTAAAGCACGGGCAAAAAGAAACCGAGATTAATCGATTATCCCAAAAACTTTTTAAAGAATCCTGAAATTCCTGAATTGCCTTGTGTGCTCGTTCCGATCTCTTTTGAAAATTCGGTAAGAGATTCTTTGGCTTTTTCAGTTAATTTCTTAGGAATATCGCAATTGGTGATGACTACTAAATTACCACGACCAGATCCACGCAAGCGCGGGAATCCTTTGCCGGCAATAATAATGCGCTCGCCAACCGGGCACCCTTTGCTAATCTTAATTGCTTCTTTTGTGCCATCGATATTTTCAATATCTACTTGGCTGCCAAATACTAATTGTGGATAGGTGAGTAAAATAGTGCACGTCAGATCATCATCTATGCGTTTGAAGTTTGCATCGGGCTTGACCGTTACTTTTAAGAATAAATCTCCTGATGGCCCGCCAAAGACTCCCGCATCCCCTTTTCCAGCAATGCGCAGTTCTGCGCCATCAAAGATTCCGGCAGGGATGGTTACGCTAAACTTATCATAGATCTGTTTGCGTGATTGGCCGTTACAAGTGGTACACGGAGATGGAATGGTAAATCCTTGGCCATTACATGCAGCGCACGTTTGAGTGTACATGAAAAAGCCTTGGCTAAAATGAGTTTGGCCAGCACCTTTACACGTTGCGCATGTTTGGGGCTTTGTTCCGGGTTTGGTACCTTTACCTTTACAGGTATCACAGGTCTCAAAATGATAGTAAGCAACTTCTTGTTTGCTACCGGTGTAAGACTCTTTCAAGGTAACATTAATATCTTTATAAAGATCATGACCGCGACGGGGCTCAGGGCCAGTTTTTTTACGGGCTCTGCGTTGATCGCCAAACATATCTCCAAAAATAACTCCAAAATTGGAGAAAATATCATCCATATTCATCCCATGAGGACCATGATGGCCGCCAGCGCCGGCATTCATTCCTGCATGCCCGAACTGATCATAAGTTTTGCGTTTTTGAGCATCGGAAAGAACTTCATATGCTTCGGCTGCTTCTTTAAATTTTTCTTCAGCCTCTTTATTCCCCGGATTACGATCAGGGTGAAATTTCATTGCAAGTTTACGATAGGAAGCTTTTATCTCTTCAATGGTGGCAGTGCGGGGAAGGCCCAGAATTTCATAAAAGTCTCTTTTGCTCATGGCAGATCTTCTTCAAAAGGATGGTACTTGGATACGTTTGGATTCAAAAAGTAGTATATCATAAAATTAAGGGAAAAGTATGAATCCTGCAATAAAAAAGCAGTATTGGGCATCGCGTCTCTTACGTTACCACTGGGTTGTGTTTTGTTTTGAGAAGTACTAATTACTCAATTATTTTTTCATCGCAATAAGCTTGGAATTGCAAAATTCTCGTAATCCTTTTTTGCCATGTTCTCTGCCTACTCCTGAACTTTTTTTATAGCCGCCAAAGGGATCTTGAGCAATAACATAATTGGTTCCATTGATACTCACGTTCCCCGTTTGTAACAGATTGCTCACGCGTAATGCCCGATCTTTATTGTTGGTGTACACATAGCCGCCCAGACCGTATTGCGAGCTGTTTGCTAGAGCGATTGCCTCATTCTCGGTATCAAAGGGGACTACGGGTAACACCGGCCCAAAAACTTCTTCTTTCCAAACTTCCATGTCAAAAGTAATGCCAGTAAGAATGGTAGGTTCATAATAGGCGCCCAATAATCCTGCCGGACGTTTGCCTCCCGTGATAACTGTTGCTCCTTTTTGAACTGCATCTTTTACCTGATCTTCAATCGAAATCAATTGCCGTTCTGCAACTAGGGGTCCGATATCGGTGGTCGATTGCTCTGGATTGCCGATCTTTTTAGTGGTAATAAGTTCTTTTAATTGAGAAATTACCGTATCAAAAACACTACGATGAACGATCAGCCGTTTTAAGGCGTCACATGTTTGTCCACTATTCATAAAGCGATAATAATAGATTGATTCAACCGTATCCTTTATATTCACGTCCTCAAATACGATACCTGCAGCAGATCCACCCAACTCTAAAATTGCCGGAATCAATTTTTGTGCAGCAACTTGATACAAGTGTCTACCAACGCCGGTGCTGCCGGTAAAATAAATCAGATCGATATCTCTATTCATTATGTAATCGCCTACATCAGAGCCATCACCATACACTTGATTGAAAATACCGATGGGTAATTTGCACGAATCGATAATTTCATCTAATAATAAACCGGTTAGAGCACATTCTTCTGAATGTTTAAATATAACGGTATTTCCTACCACCAGATTTTGAATAACGCCCCAAATGAAATTGCAAAATGGGTAGTTCCAAGGGACGCTGACTGCTGCTACTCCGTATGCTTCAAAAATCAGATAATGTAACTCTTTTTCATTTTCAAAGGTAACTTCAGGTTTCAACCACTCTTGAGCGTTATCCAGATAACCGCGCATGTATTGCAATCCAGCATCAACATCCATCTGCTTACAAACGGTTACGGGCATTCCAATTTCTTGAGCAACGATAGATGCGATTCGATCCTGTTTTTGTTTGAAAGCGGTATATAAGTTATCAAGTATTTTCACCCGTTGTGTGACATCTAATTGTGCCCATGCGGGCTGCGCTTGTCGTGCTTGTACAACTTTATGATTAATCTCGGCGCGAGAGGATATAGCAACTTCGCCTAATTTTTCATAATTTTTTCCAGGATTTACCGATATAAGTTTTTGTAATTTCATACCTTAACCTTATTTTATTTTTATACTCTTGCAGAACAAATCGGTTTTTTTTTACATTGAACCACGATTGTTCCTTCAGTATTAACAATACATACTAAAAATATTCAATAGAAAAAGAGTCCTATGAAAAAAACAATTGTTCCTCAGGATCAAACCTACTGGTATCTACAAAGACCCAAAGCTGAACCTTTAAGAGAATCATTAGAGGCTGATATCGTTATTGTCGGCGGAGGTATGGCTGGCCTTTCTGCGGCTCAAGCTTTTATGAAAAAAAATAAAAAGGTTGTCTTGCTTGAAGCCTATTATTGTGGTGCGGGGGCCAGTGGCAAAAGTTCAGGGTTTATTACTCCCAATAGTGAAATATCTTTATCAACATTCATTCAAATGCATGGCAAAGAGAGTGGCAAAGCGATCTGGAATGTTATTGAGTCGGGCGTCGATTATATTCGCAATAATATTTTGCATTATAAGCTAGAATGCGATTATGCACCTGAAGATTCATTGTACGTAGCAAATTCTGAAAATACCTGCAAAGCAATACAGGAAGAATATAAAAATTTACAAGATTCCGGATATGCCACTGAATATATACCAAAAGAAAAGCTTATCTCTCTTGTCGGATCTCATGATTATTATGCCGGAGTTATCTATCCCAATACCTTTGGGATTAATGCGTATAAATACTGCCAGCAAATGAAAGCAGTTCTGACTGAACAAGGTGTAGCACTATATGAAGAAACGCCGGTACTGTCAATTAAAGATCATGAAGTAACCACATTGCATGCAACGGTAAAAGCAAAACATATCATTGTTTGTACTGATCGATTTACTCCAGAGTTTGGGAGCATAACAAAAGAAATTTATCATATGCAAAATTTTTTATTGGCTTCACAAGTTTTATCGGATGCTGAATTGAAACAAATTTTTCCAACCAAAAATTACATGGTATGGGATACGGATCTTCTGTACAGCTATTTTCGTGTGGCAGAAAACAGACTGCTCTTAGGAGGCGGTTCGTTATGGCATCTCTATGATCGCAAAGAAAAGTATCACAATAGTTGGGTATTCAATAAGTTAACCAGTTATTGTAAAAGAAAATTTCCCAATTTAGATCTACAATTTGAGCAGTTTTGGCCAGGAATGATTGGAGTGAGCAAGGACATCGCTCCCATTTGTGGTCCGGATAAAGATAATAAATCGATCTATTATGTGGTAGCTGCTGCGGGATTACCTGTTGCTGCTGCATTAGGAAATTATTGCGCAGATCATTTGGTTGATAAGCGAGATGATTTAAAAGATTTTTTTTCTC
>CAYSAX010000007.1:0-1083 GCA_964429045.1 uncultured Pseudomonadota bacterium | reverse complement strand
CCTATTAATAACTTTATGCAAACGTTCTTGGGAACTAAATTATCGTTTGCTCTATCACATGTGATAGAAGAATCGTTCTGAGATTATGTTTAAAGACAAAAGGATAAAGATGATTGATTATGCCTTGGTTGTGCCATTTTTACTTATATATTTGCTGGGTATGCTTATTGTTACACAGAGACAAAAGGATACCAGTATTGCAAATTTTACTTGGGGTGGCGGTGTTTTATTACTCACTCTATTGTTTTTCATAATTTCGTCTCATCAATATTATTCAGCAGATATGCCGTGGCTGCGTCTGCGTCCACTCATGATAACTGTGTTAATTCTTTTGTGGGCAGGTCGATTAGCGCTGTATGTTTATTTGCGCTACAAAGGTGATGATCCGCGCTATAAAACATGGAAGCGATCTGGGGTTACTGCGTTTTTACTTAATTTTGCCTATATTTTTGGATTACAACCGGCCATGATATTAATCATGACAGTTCCTTCTTATCTAATTATTAAATATTCAGGATATGATTTGGTGTTGTGGGACTATATCGGACTCCTGGTTTGGTGTATAGGATATTATTGGGAGTCGGTGAGTGATTATCAGCTGTATCGCTTTACTCGAAATCCAGCTAATAAAGGCAAAGTAATGCGGTATGGTTTATGGCGCTATTCACGTCATCCAAACTATTTTGGGGAAGTGGTCATGTGGTGGGGAATTTTTTTAATTGCATTCAATGTTTCTTATGGAATCTATTCACTTATTGCGCCAGTTACTATTACTCTTTTGCTTCTCTTTGTGACGGGCATTCCTTGGGTTGAGCAAGCCATGGAAAAGAATCCCGATTACCAAGAATATAAGAAGCATACGAGTGTATTTATACCGTGGTTTTATAGCAAATAATCTTTTAATTTTTTTATAAAGGAGATTTTTATGGATATGTCATATGCTAGAATAACCAGATCATGGTGGGCACTGAAATTAACATACGGACTTTTATTTGTTATTGCCGGTGCTGATAAATTCTTAAATCTTATAACCCTGTGGCCTAAATATATATCACCATTCCTTTCTCAAATGGTTCCGTTGAA
>CAYSAX010000006.1:0-17330 GCA_964429045.1 uncultured Pseudomonadota bacterium | reverse complement strand
GTCTTGCTTTTTTTAAAAAATTGTGACTAGCATTATTTCGTTGGTATTATGTAAATTTAAAAAAGGACGTTTATGAAGAATATTGTAAACAGCAAATCTCTTTTGTTGTTTTGTTTATTGTTCAATTTAACATCTGTTTATGCAACACGAGAGTATGATAATTCTTGTGGCGCAAATCAGTGTTGTGAACAAAATTATGATTGTAATAGTTGCGGATGTTTTGACATTGAAGTGCGCGCGGGTGTAGCGCCGACGCTTTGGTCTGACAGAGGTTTGGTTCAAGCGGTTTCATGTAATGCGCTTGCAATTCCTGGTTTTAATCGAAGCATTGTAGATCTTTTTAAATTACCAAAATTTAGCAAATTTTTTCATGTACCCTGGATCGTTGGTGTTCATTTGGGATATGAAGTCAGTCCGTGTTTTGAAACATATATAGAATTTAATTATCGCCAAGCACGTGGCCGTACTTTTGAATTAATTGGTAGAGATGCAATTACTATTCCTAATGATGTATTAAATGTTACTTTTACTTTCAATGATAAATATCGTGCGTTTGATGCATATATCGGTGCGCGTTATTATTGGACCTGGGATTGGTGCTGGTGCAACGAAGTTGATGTGTTCTTAGGTGGTAAGTTTGGATTAGTACATCGTAAAAAAGTTGATTTTGCTTATAACTTCTCTTCAGTTTCATGTGTAAGCCAAACAGCTTTAACAAGTGCATGTACCCCATTATTCTTTTCGTGCACAAGACCAGCAGCTGGTTTGAACATTGGTGTTGAATGGTGCTTAGGATGCGGCTTCTGGTTAGTTTTAACCGGTGAAGTAGTTGCAACCTGTGGTCCAAAAAACAACGATAATATTGCGGCAATCAATGCCGGATGCAATGTGCTTCCAAGTATTTTGCCATCTAATTTAATTATTGGTCATATTGGAACAGAAATTTTCTTCCCTATCACACTTGGCTTGAAATATAGCTTTTAGTGCTGATAAAGAAGCTTTTTTAACCCAGATGTTGTCAGGCACAGCATCTGGGTTAATTTTTTTAATATTTGACTCTTGATTTTTTATAATAGTTGTGAGTAGTCTATAGTCGGTTGCAGTATTAACAATTTAAAAAAAAGGGTAATTATGAAAAAACTTCTTACTGCAAAATCCCTATCTTTCTTAATGCTTCTTTCTTTACTTGGTGGTAAAGTTGAAGCGAATCGTCATTATGATAATGATGGTTATGCTGATGATCGTGGCTGTGGTACTGGTTGTGGTACTTGCTATGAGTGTGGTTGCAATCCATTATATTGCGGCGCATGGGACTTACAAGTTCAAGCAGGCGTTGTTCCAGTTATTTGGAGAAACCGTGGGACAGTATTAGCAGTTGACTGCGCAGTAACACCTCCTGCTCCAGCTGCTCCATTATTCGCTTTGTTTGATGTTCCAAAATTCAGCAATTTATTTAAAACACCGTGGACTGTTGGCGGACAAGTGGGTTACCACGTGTCAGACAATACACGTCTGTATGTTGAATTCAATTATATCCAATCTAAGCATAAATCAGATGTAGCAATTGCAACAGTTGCAACTGGTACATTCCCAGCATTGGCGCTTGTTCTTAACTTAAGCAAATATAAATTATTTGATGGTTATGTTGGCGCGCGTTACTATTGGGATCGCTGGTGTGATCGCACCTCGTTCTTCCTTGGTGCTAAAGTTGGTTTCTCACACCGCAAACGTATTGATGCTGACAGCTTAAGAGTAACTGCTCCTGCAGTAACCTTACCAGCGTTTGGCGCATTCAATCGTAGAACAGTTGTAGCAGGTGGCGCGGACTTCGGTCTTGATTTCTGCTTCTGCGGTAACTGGTCATTCGTAATCACTGGTGCAGTAATTGCATCATGCGGACCTAGTGGCGCAGTATTCAACGTTCCAGCTCCTTCAGTAACGGGTATTACCAATATTCTCGTTGGTGGAATTGGTACAGAACTCCGCTTCCCAGTAACTGCGGGCGTTCGTTATAGCTTCTAATTAAAATTATAAGCTAACAAAAACTAAAAGGCATCGAGTAATCGATGCCTTTTCTTTTTGTTGACAATTTCTAATAAGCCTTGTTATTTATAAATACAGTTACAAAAGATAAAATATAAATACTGTTAAGGAGATAGTATGAAGTCATTTATGCGTATTTTAGCCTTTAGTCTTCTAGCAATTTGTGCTGGAACTCCTATTCAAGCGGCGTATGATGCTCGTTATGTAGAAGATTGTCGCCCATCTTGTAATACGTGTTGTTATGAATGTGGATGCAATCCATTATATTGTGGAGCGTTTGATCTCCAAGTACATGCTGGTGTAGCTCCGATTATTTGGACTGATCGTGGCGATATTTCATTTGTACAATGTACCGCTAACCCAGTTACCAGTGGAATAGCATTTTTATTTGAAGTCCCACGCTTCCATAAATTATTTAGAGTTCCTTGGATCGTAGGTTTACAAGTTGGTTATGCACTTGATGATAATGTAAGATTATTTGCTGAATTTAATTATTTACAGGCAAAAGGCAAAGGAAATGCATTAGTATCAACGATTGCAACAGTTCCACAAACAATTGCATTTGATTCAGGCAAATACAGATTATTTGATGTATACGTCGGTACGCAATATTACTGGAATCGCTGGTGCGATAGCGTTGCATTTTTTGTTGGTGGTAAAGTTGGATTAACACGTCGTCGTCATACGAATTTTAGTGCTACTTTAACTCCACCCGTACCTGCAATTACATTAGTATCTGATGTTAATTTTTTCCATGCTAATACTGTTCCATCAGGTGGATTGCAACTTGGCTTGGATTTCTGCATTTGCGGATGCTGGTCAATACAATTGGTCGGTGAAATAGTTGCAAGCTGTGGACCTGATAGTGCACAAATTCCATTTGGGCAAATTAACAACTGCCAAGTGATTCAACCGGTGCCTGTACCAGGAATTAATAATCTGGTAATTGGACATATCGGCACTGAATTGCGTTTCCCAATAACTTTAGGTGCACGATATAGCTTCTAATTTTGATATTAACAAAATTAATACTTGATTTTTATATTAAACTTCGAGTAGGCTGTGTTTGGTTGCAGTGGTTAATCAATTTTAAAGGAGAAAATAATGAAATTTTTTACTGCAAAGTGTCTTTCACTTATGTTGCTCGCATGCGCTTTAACCGGTAGCATCGAAGCATCACGTTGCGCAGATAATAGCTGTGCACAACAAGAAGAGCGCGGCTGTTGCTTTAGCTCATGCTATGAATGTGGATGCAATCCATTATATTGTGGCGCTTGGGACTTACAAGTTCAAGCGGGCGTTGCTCCAGTTATTTGGAGAAACCGTGGTACCGTATTAGCTCTTAACTGCGCTGGTACCGGACCAGCACCAGCTGCTCCATTATTTGCTTTGTTTGATGTTCCTAAATTCAGCAATTTATTTAAAACTCCATGGACCGTTGGCGGACAAGTTGGTTATCACTGGTCAGACAATACCCGTGTATACCTTGAGTTCAACTATATCCAAGCTAAACACAAATCTGATGTAGCAATTGCAACAATTGCTAGTGGTACTTTCCCAGCATTAGCACTCGTTCTTAACTTAAGCAAATATAAATTATTTGATGGTTATGTTGGCGCTCGTTACTATTGGGATCGCTGGTGTGATCGTGTAGCTTTCTTCCTTGGTGGTAAAGTTGGCTTCACACACCGTAAACGCATTGATTCAGACAGCTTAGCAGTAACTGCTCCAGCAGTAACATTGCCTGTTTTTGCAGCGTTTAATCGTAGAACAATTGTAAGCGGCGGTGCAGACTTTGGTCTTGACTTCTGTTTCTGCGGTAACTGGTCATTCGTAATCACTGGTGCAGTAATTGCATCATGCGGACCTAGTGGCGCAGTATTCAATGTTCCACAACCTTCAGCAACCGGTATTGCTAACATTATCGTTGGTGGAATTGGCACAGAGCTTCGCTTCCCTGTAACTGCAGGCGTTCGCTACAGCTTCTAATAGATATCATTAAAGATATTAAAAAGGCACCCTTCATTGTGGTGCCTTTTTTTATTGCTTTTGAAATTATAATCTGATTAGAATGGCATCGAGATATTATCAAAGGAAGATTATGAAGCTAATTAATCAGATATTTTTTATAGTGTTGCTATCTTTGACGTGCCATTCAACGTACAGTTTTTTATTTTTTAATCGATCTGAACAAAGTATTCCGATTGATTGTTGTGCTCCTGCATGTGGATCTCCCTTAGAATGTGGTTTATATGATGTCCAATTTCAAGCAGGTATTTGCCCTATTCGTTGGAATCATGCCGATCGCGTAAATGTAAGTACATTTGCGCCATTTGTAATTTCTCCAACTTTATTTTTATTTCGAAATCCTCAATTTTCTACCTTTTATCATATCCCGTGGATTATTGGTGGACAAGCGGGTTATGCATGGTCAGATCATATCCGTCTTTATGTTGAGGTAAACTATTTGCAAGCAAAAGGTAAACAAGATGCTCGGTTCTTTACCGATTCAACACCTTCTTTACCAGCAGACATTACCCTAACTAAGTATAAGTTATTTGATGCATATATTGGTGGACGTTACTACACCACTCGATGTTGGTGTGATCGAATTGCATTTTTCTTAGGTGGAAAAATTGGATTAACCAGACATCATAGCACTGAATTTGATTTAGTAGTGGGAGTCCCTCAACCCGTTAATCAAACGGTATTGCTGGATGTTCCGGTTTTGGATCGCCAAACGGTAATCAGTGGTGGGATCAATGGAGGCTTTGACGTTTGCTGTGGGAATTGGTCTTTAGTAATAACCGGTGAAGTAGTTATTAGTAAAGAACCACAAGTTGCAGATGATTTACTAGTAAGCCCCGCAATTGCCAACTTATTTACGCTGGTATTTTTTGGTAAAGTTGGCACCGAGCTCAGATTCCCAATAACTGCGGGAATTCGTTATACGTTTTAATTTACTAAGCTAAAAACAGAATATTTTGTTGACAATTTTTATTCAAAATTGTTATTTCTAAAAATGGTTTCTGAACCAAAAAATTATAATTACTAACATTGGGAGATTACTCATGAAATATTTTGTGTGTGCCTTGAGTATTATGCTTCTTGCAATAGCTTCTGGAAGTGTGCAAGCAAATCACTATATTGATGGTGAATATGCCACCGATAATTGTGGTCGTAGTTATGAATGTAGTTGTAATCCACTATACTGTGGAGCAATTGATTTACAATTGCAGGGTGGTGTCAATCCCATTAAATGGCGCAATCGCGGTGATGTCCTAAGTATTTTTTGTGCGGCAGGTTCTGCAAGTATCATTGGTGATCAAATTCAATCATTTAGTAGTGGTTTTAAAACTCCTTGGATAATTGGTGGTCAACTTGGTTATCATTGGTCAGATAATGTCCGCACATATGTTGAATTTAACTATTCACAAGCAAAAACAAAAACTTTAGATATTCCTAACTTATTACCAGGCCAACAATTTCTTGGATTTAGTACTTATAGCAAATACAAAGTTTTTGATGCTTATGTAGGTGCTCGTTATTATTGGAATCGCTGGTGCGATCGTACTGCATTTTTCTTGGGCGCTAAAGTGGGCTTGACTCATCACAAAAGTATTTCTGGTAGTTTATCAGGACTTTTATTTGGTGGAGCTTTAACCGTATTAGCCCCTGATGCTGCTTTTGCACTTAGTAATACCGTAGTAAGTGGTGGAGCTGACTTTGGTTTTGATGTTTGTTTATGCGGCAACTGGGCAATAGTAATTACTGGTTCAGTACTGGCAAGCTGTGGTCCACAATTTAATCCAAACTTAATTGTTCCTACTAACGTTGTTGTAACTACGACAAATTTGGTTTATAGAGGTATAGGCACTGAATTGCGTTTCCCAGTTACTGCTGGAATTCGTTACAGTTTCTAATAACCAGAATAAAATTTAAAGAGAAGTAAGGAAAATTATGAAATTTAATAAAATATCGAGCTTTTTATTGCTCGCATTGTCGTTACATATTTTAAAAGCTGAAAACAATGGCTTTGGTTTGATTGTTACCAATGGAACTTGTGAAACAAATGACGTGCAACGTGCATTAGTTATTAGTCAAGTTACGCAGCGTTTTTATGCATACCAAGATGCAACTTCTGCAGTTAAACGTGTTGGTCATGCAGCAGATCCAACATTATTACAAACAGCACTCGATGTATTAGTATCATTTATTGATCCTAACTTTACGCGTTTTGCATTTGATACAAGTATTCAATTCCAATTCAACAGTATTGCAGAATTTAGAGGTGGTTATCAATTCTTTGCAACCTCAATTTTCAATGGCTTCAGCCAACACTTTGCAGATAATGTTGTTGTAACTCCAATTGCAGGGTCTAATTGCTTACAAGCACGTATGACTTCTGGGGGTGGTGAGTGGGCTTCACTTAATCCAGCACAGCCTAATGAACAAATCACTATTAGTAACTGGGAAATTATTTGGACCTTCTTACCAAATGGCCCTGTAGGTCCAAATTGGTATATTACAGATTATTTAGAAATCGGAAATCGTCTATATCGTATTTGCCCTCCGACTGGGCCAATCAGCTTAGCGTATTCACGTACATTCACTGGTGCTACTCCAGAAGCAAACGTTGATTATATTTGTACCGGTTCAACAAGTGGACCAATTAGTGCACCTGTTTCGTAATAGATTTTTTTTAAAGAGAGAGAGCAGGGAATTTTTACCTCTCTCTCTCTTGATTCTAATATATCGGATATTTACTACAAAAAATGCTTACTTGTTCTTTAATCGATTGTATGAGCATCTCATTGGTATGATTAAGAATTATGTCATTAATCAATTGTGCAATTTGCTCAACTTCTTCTTTTTTAATAATTCCGCGTGTAGTAAAAGCAGGTGAGCCTAATCGTATGCCACTCGTAATCCATGGTTTTTGAGGATCATTAGGAATACAGCTTCGACTTACGGTGAGTCCCGCGCGTTCAAGTGCTGACTCAGCCTCTTTTCCGGTTATATTCTTATTTCTTAAATCTAAAATAAAAAGATGATTATCGGTGCCTCCGGCTACAATGCGATATCCCATAGTAGAAAAAGAATGAGCGGGGTTTTGTGCATTTGTTATTACCTGTTTTTGATAGGTAGCAAAATCAGGTTGCAATGCTTCTTGAAAAGCAACTGCTTTTGCAGCAATAACTTGCATAAAGGGGCCGCCTTGGGATCCGGGCATTATAGCACGATCAAGAACATCAGCATGCTTTTGTTTGCACATAACCAGGCCGCCACGAGGACCGCGTAATGTTTTATGGGTAGTGCTGGTTATAAAATCAGCAACAGCAATAGGGCTTGGATGTAGATTGGTAGCTACTAAGCCGGCGATGTGAGCAATATCTGCCATGAAATAAGCGCCCACAGATTGAGCAATTTTTGCAAAGCGATCAAAATCGATTATCCGAGAATAAGCGGACGCTCCGGCAATAATCAATTTAGGTTTATGCTCATGAGCCAGGCGTTCAACATGATCATAGTCTATTAACTCAGTATCTTTGTTAACCCCATAAGAAACAGATTTGTAAATGTTACCCGAAAAGTTAACCGAATGGCCATGGGTTAAATGTCCTCCTTCAGCCAAACTCATACCCATGATGGTGTCACCCGGCTTGAGAATCGAGAAGTAAACGGCCATATTTGCCTGAGATCCTGCATGCGGTTGAACGTTGGCATGCTCAGCATTAAAAAGTTTTTTACAGCGTGCAATGGCTAATAATTCTGCTTCATCCACATACCTACATCCGGCATAATATCGTTTCCCGGGATACCCTTCAGCGTACTTATTGGTTAACGCTGAGCCGGTAGCCTCTAATATGGCGCTTGAGGCATAATTTTCCGATGCGATAAGAGTCAGTTCATGTTCTTGGCGCTCAGTTTCTTTATGAATTATAGTAAAGATTTCCGGATCAGTGACATTTAATTTACGCATCGTTTCCCTTTTTGGTAACAAATTTCGTATAGTATAAAAAAAATATTGAACTAACAAAAGGATGGATATGTTTGAGTCTTTTTATACCTTTCTTAACGAATTATTGGGGCTAAATGTCCCCGGGGAAGCGCTTACTTTTGTTCATTTAATTGGGCGGATTGCCATCATATACTTTATTGGCATTCTATTAATTGTCACCCAGCGGCAATTTATGGGGGTTATTACCCCCTTTAATTATATCCTTAATTTTACCGTGGGCTCAATTTTGGCAGGCGCGGTCATGGGAGAAGCGCCGTTTTTACCGGTATTGGGAATGACTCTTTTTATATTTTTGATTAATTTTCTCATGGGAGCAGCTATCTATTGGAGTCCCCGTATTGAGCGTTTTATTAAAGGGGAAAGGGATCTATTGGTTAAGGATGGCCAAATACAATGGAAGGGTATGCGCCGCAATCTTATAACCAAAGATGAGTTGATGGATGCGGTTCATGCGGCCGTAAATCATGATCGATTAAGTGAAATTGACCGTGCTTACTTTGAAAATAGTGGCAGAATTACGGTTATTGAGAAAAATTCGCGTTGAAATAGGTAAGTCTGAGCGGTTCTAATTGCTTTTTCTATTCACTTTTTTATACTTACAAAGTAATACTTTTTTCTGTAATAAAGGATTAATGGTGATTTCTACATCTGATTTTCGTAAAGGTTGCAAAATTCTCTTTCGCGACGCGCCCTATATGGTGCTTGAGTATCATCATGTAAAGCCAGGAAAAGGGGGCGCATTTGTTCGCACCCGCATGAAAAACTTACTTACCGGCTTGGTGCATGAAGAGTTATTCCGTTCAGGTGAGAAATTCCAAGATCCAAATCTTGAATATAAACAGATGCAATATCTGTATGAAGAGGGTGGACAATATAACTTCATGGATCAAGAATCCTATGAACAGATCATCCTTGATAAATTACAACTGGAAGAAGTACTCGATTTTCTTAAAGAACAGACCATTTACACTGTTCTTTATTTCTCAGAAAAACCAATTGCCGTTACTCCACCATTGTTTATGGAATTGGAAGTAAAAGAAACACCTCCTGGTGTTCGTGGTGATACCGCTCAAGGTGCTGGTTATAAACCGGCAACACTTGAGACGGGATTGGTGATCCAAGTTCCTTTATTTATCAATGAAGGCGATCTATTAAAGATTGATACTCGTACTTCTACCTATCTTGAGCGCGTTAAGAAATAGTTAAGTTAATTTTTCCAGGGTTGCAACAATGAGTGCATGTGCTAATTCGCACGATGAACATCTAGATACTTTGTCTAAAACTATTTCCTATGATGATCTTTCACGCCGTGAAGTGCGATCATTAGTTTTCCATCTGCTCTATGCAATGGATGCATTTGAATATGATAGTTCACTCAATGCTATCGTGGATAATTTTAATCGTGGTTTTGAATTGTCTATTCCATTAAATAGCGAAGTTTTCAAAATTGCAGAAGAAGTTATCGAGAATCGAAATACTTTAGATCAAGAAATCAAACCGTTGTTACATAATTGGCGTTTTGATCGTGTTGGTGTGTGCACTAAGCTTATCTTGCGTTTTGCGTTATGGGAGCTTATTAATACTAAAACTTCTGCTAATATAGTTCTTAACGAAGCGATTGAACTTTCTAAATGCTTTGCAGAAAAAGATGCTTATAAGTTTATTAACGGCATTCTTGATGAAGCAGTTAAGAAAATGGGTCGTGAAGCTGAAATTCCTGCAAAAACAGAAGATGATGAAGTTACTTTAACTTCAGCGCAAGACTTGGAAGAAAAAGAATAATTTATTTTTATAAACGTTCATACGTATATACGGTTGTGCAATCTGACCATGTCATACACAAGCTGAATGTTTTTCCCGGTGTAAACTCTTCAAATTTATAGGTGTTATGCGGTGTTAATTGTTTGAGTGTAATAACTTGAACTGCATGAGCATGAGGAATATTATAAATATGCTCGGTAATTTTTTTCATTAGTTCATCTGAAAAGCAAGTCGAGCACATAAAAATCACTGTTGCATTATTTAGATTAATATCCAAAATATTCCCTTCAATAAATTGTAATTTATTTTCTGGTAAAATATTTTTTCTTATTAATTCATTTTTTATTTGTGCAGCAATCGAGTGCCTAGTTGGAGACAACTCAATGCCGATAGCGCGCGCAGGTGTTGTTAAAGCAACTTGTGTTGCAACTTTTCCGATTCCTGAGCCAAGATCATAGAGCACATCAGATTTACCTAAATGATCTTTAAAATGCTCAATGAGTTGCGCGAGTCCTTGTGGTGTGATTTCACCATAGGTTGGGTTACCACCTTTTTCTTCGATCATTTTTCGTTCTTCATTGCAAATGCCAAATCCGCTGCTTTTTCCGCACACATCATCCATGATATCAATTGCTTCTTGAGTGGAATATATTTTGTGTCTGCTTTTTTTGGCATAGAGGCAATAACCGCTATAGGCAACTAAAATCAACAGTGCTAATGCAATAATTCTTTTCATGTTTTTCCTTTTATAATTCTTGTTGAAGATAGCAAAAATTGAGTAGGGTGAAAATAAAAAGGAAATCAAATGATCAAAAATTTAAAATGGTATATGTCTGCAATTGGATTATTGCTATATGCATCTGTCTATGCAATAGATTTTGTAGATATGGGTTTAGCAAGTTATTACTTCTTGCACTCAGCACCGTCTTTGGAGATTATTTTATTAGCATCTATTACTACTATTGGTGGCTTTTATATTACTTACCTATTTATCAGGAAGTTGCTCAGTGCCTTAAAATTATCTAAGAAAGAAATTTTTATAGTAGCCTTACTTTCGTATGTCTATTTTTTTATTTTAGGGCTTATTATACGTCTTGTTATAGCTGGGCTTACGCTTGATCCCTTGATTAAATTATTAATAGTAAAATTTGATTGGCCACGCTGGGTTGTTGCCGCTTTTCTAATGTTTATTTTGTATGTAATAGTTAATGCATGTGTATTGACTGTTATTATTTATTATCAGTATCCAAAACTTGGTCGCCCAGCAATTTTTAGATCAATGTTATATGCAAATATTTTATCCTTATTGTTCTCAATAATGTGTTTAATTATTTTTTATATGAGATATCCACAAGATGGTTTTGATTTTGTCGATTGGTTGAGTCGTTCAAAAAGTGAACCGGATAGAGTTCGAGAGATGGTAAAGAATATGCCGTATTCTAATGATCTTTCAGAAAGTGATTTTAGATAAAAAAAGGAGCGGCTTTTACACCGCTCCTGTACTGATTATATTTTTATTTCAGATCAGGAAAGAAAATTGCAATTTCTTTTTTCGCATTTTCAACTGAGTCAGATCCATGGACAGCATTGTGCTGAATGTCAGTGCCATACAGATTGCGTACGGTTCCTGGATCAGCTTTTTTAGGATCGGTTGCGCCCATTAAATTGCGCCATACTTGCACAGCATTGTCTCTTTCAAGAACCAGAACAGTTGCTGGACCAGAAGTGATGTATGTAATCAAATCATTAAAGAATGGTCTATCTTTATGTACTGCATAAAATTTCTCTGCCGTCTCTTTATCGATGATTAGCTGTTTTTGATCTAGAATTTTAAAACCATTCATTTCAATTTGTTTGATGATATCTTCTGCATTTCCTGCAGCAACAGCATCAGGTTTAATGATAGCAAAGGTGCGTTGCATTCCGGTAGCTGTTTGTGCAGATCTGTGCTTCGTAAAATAATATGCGGCAGCACCGATAAGCAAAAATGCAATTATGAGTACGCTTAAAAGATTTATAATTTTCATCTGTTTTCCCCTATAAATTTATAAAAAAAAAGGAGCGGTTTAAGCCGCTCCTTGAAATTATTACTGAGCTGCTTCTTGCTCCACTGCAACTTCAGGAACCGCATCTTGTGGAATATCAACCTGCGTTTCTATTACAGCAACAGGTTTTTGAGCATGTCTTCTGAAATAATGTATTCCAAAAGCAATTAATGCTGCTGCAACTAAAAGTGCAATAATTTTGTTCATGGTCTTCCTTTATTTTAGGGTTTGTGGTTATTCATTTTCAACTGAAATATGCTCTGCGCCATTTGCTTCATCATGATCGTGATCATGACTATGTTGTGCAGATGCAATATGGCATGAACCGCAACATTCTGATTTGCGTGAAAGATAATAAATGCTAATTATGCCAATTAAACCTAACGCTACAAAGGCGATGGTGTAAAGATTTTTTTTGGTGATCATAGTATTTCCCTTTTAAATATTTATACAAAAAAAAGGGACGGTTTTTAAACCGTCCCTCATTCTTAATGCTTACTTAAGTTCTGGAAAGAAGAGTGTTAACTCTGTCTTTGCAGTCTCTGGTGCATCTGAACCGTGTGCCGCATTTTTACCAATATCGGTACCGAACAGATTACGAACGGTGCCTTTATCAGCTTTGCGTGAATCGGTTGCACCCATAAGATCGCGCCATGCTTTAACGGCGTTATCTTTTTCGAGTGCTAAAACGATTACTGGTCCTGATGTTACAAAAGAAACCAACTCACCATAAAATGGACGTTCTTTATGCACCGCATAAAATTCTTCCGCTTTAGCTTTGTCGATATTCATTTTGTGCATGCCAACGATGGTAAAACCATTTTGTTCGATTAAGTCGATGATTTTGCCGCCATTTTTAGCAGCTACTGCATCAGGCTTAATCATTGCAAAAGTGCGTTCTGTCATGATTTTCCTTATTCGTTGCTATCAGAGCCGTCACCTTTTTTACGCGCAGCATACTTTTCCAACTCTAATTGGAAGAGATTCTTCGCTTTAGGTGCATTGCTTGTTTTTGATTTATCAGCTGATTTCTCTACTGAAGCAGGTTTGCTTGGACGTTCTCTGCGTTCCATTTCTGGACGTGGAGATTCTGAAGCACCTTCTTTTTTCAAGCTCAAGCCGAGTTTGCGTTCTTCTTTATTAACGTTGATCACTTTGAATTGCTCTTTTTGACCAACTTTAAGAACATCTTCTACTTTGTTAACATTCTGATTTGAAAGTTCAGAAATGTGAACTAAGCCTTCAATGCCGCTTGGTAATTTAACAAAGGCACCAAAATTGGTAATCTTTGAAACGGTACCTTCAACGATACTGCCGGTTGGATATTCTTTTTCAATGTTATCCCATGGATCTTGCTGTAATTGCTTGATTCCCAATGAGATCTTCTTGTTACCCTTATCAACGGCAAGAACAACCGCTTCAACCATGTCACCTTTTTTGAAGATGTCGCTTGGGTGATCGATATGTTCAGTCCATGAAAGGTCTGAAATGTGTACTAAGCCATCGATGCCTGGTAACAATTGAACGAAGATACCAAAGTCGGTAATGTTGCTGATGGTGCCTTTAACTTGCTGGCCAACTTTGAACTGTTCTTCAACTTGTTCCCACGGATTTTTATCAAGCTGTTTAACGCTCAATGACATTCTGCGGTTTTCTTTATCTAAAGAAACAACCAAGACTTCGATTTCTTGACCTACTTTGAACTTGCTGTGCAAGTCATTGATGCGGTCAGTCCATGAAACTTCAGAAATGTGTACCAATCCTTCAACACCTTTGAATACTTCCACGAATAGGCCGTAATCAGTGATGCTTGCAATTTTACCCTTGATTTTTTGACCAACTGAAAGTGATTCAGCTGCTTTTTCCCATGGGTTATCGCTTAATTGTTTCAAGCCAAGAGAAATCTTTTCATTGTTCTTATCGAATGAAAGGACTTTAACGGTAATGGTGTCACCAATTTTTACCATCTCGCTTGGATGAGAGATTCTGCCCCAAGTCATGTCGGTAATGTGTAACAATCCGTCCACACCGCCGATGTCAATGAATACCCCGTAATTGGTGATATTTTTGACCATACCTTGGATAACTTGATTTTCAGATAAGGTATCAAGAACTTTTTTACGAGATTCTGAACGTGCATCTGAAAGGTGTTTGCGGCGAGAAATGATAACGTTGCCGCGTTTTTTGTTGATCTTAATAATGCTTGCAGTGATGCTTTGACCAACATATTGATCAAAATCAACAACTCTTTGCAAGTCGATTTGTGAACCGGGTAAGAAAGCAGGAATACCGATATCAACGCTCAAGCCACCTTTAACTTTGTGAGTTACGGTACCTTCAGCAGGTTTTCCTTCTTCAAACAGACGAGTAATTTCATCCCACGCCTTGAGCGCTTTTGCTTTCTCATAAGATAGGATTACGTTACCTTCAGCGCTTTCCATTTCATCAAGGATGACTTCGATCGCGTCGCCGGTTTTGAATTTTTTAAGCTCATGTTCAGAGAATTCATAGCGAGGAATAAAGCCGTCAGATTTAAAGTTAATGTCGACTAAAATACCGTCATTTTCAACTTTAAGAACGGTTCCCTTTACCAATTTACCAGTTGCGACTTTTTCAAGCATACCACTGTAAAGAGCTGCAATATCTTGCTTTTGCTCAGTGCTGGTGCTTAAAAGAGCTTCTTCAAGAAGAGCTCGGTCAGCGTGGGCATACTGGCGGGGTTTTATGACTTCTTTTGACATACGAATAGTTCCTTTTTGGCTTAAAAAGCCAATACCTTATAAGGAATAAGGGGTTATAGGGTTAAAAACAGATATGTTTCAAGGGTATCACAATGGATTGAGATTGACAAATAAAGTCGCTCCTAATAGGGTTTTTAATAACTTCTTGGTTTATGGTGCAATTGATCTACTTTATGTAAGGATACAAAGCATGAAAATGGTCTATGTTTTTTTATTGGGTATTTTTTCGCTGAAAATGGCTTGCATGGAAAAGCCTACCCCTCCATCAGCTCCTACCCATCAATCAGCTTTTGTCAGAGTAAAAGCAGCTGCAGCGGCATGGCCACCGCTGCCCCTAAAATCTGGAGCAACAGAAAAACTTGTGACTCAAAAACCTGCGGCGGCATGGTTACCAAAGCCGGCAGCAGCGGGATTGATGGCTAAAAAATCTGCAGCAGCAAGCTTAAAACGATCATCTGATGAAGAGGAAGAGACTAAAACAATTCGTAGAAGACGGCATAAATCTATTGATTTAGGGTCTTCAGCTGATTCATTTATGGAAGAAGTAAAAAAAATGGTAGTAAAAACTGTCGTTTTAACATTGGCACAAGAGACTAAAAAAGAAATAGAAGAGGGTAGGTTAAAACTTATTAGTGTTGATCCTCCTCTATGTGAAGTAATGGTTCAAGTCCCTTGGAGATGTAGGTATGGTTGTCGTCAAGAATTTATAAACAAGGATGTAGAAAGGCAACACATAATGGATTCACATAAAGTGGTTCCTGCGAGCGCCGATCAAGAATGGGGTATCGATTGGGAAGAAATAAATAAAATGGAGAATTATATTCGTCAGACTACACCTCCTTTACCAGAAGAAGATCAAGAAGAGGAGGGGGTTGAAGAGATTGTTATTTAATTGTTAATCAGCACCATTTGTGTTGACTGATTATTGTGTTAGGGTAGTACTATCCAAATTTTAAAAAATTAAGGGGTACTATGCAATTATTGCCAAAATTCACATTAGGTATTCTTGCACTTACAGTGCAGTGCCACACGTTTGCTAAGTTAGAAATATTCACTGCCGATAAGGCGTCACATTATTGGAAAGCATGTATGTTAGTTTCTCAAAATCAAAAAAAAGCAGCATTAGATCTTATTGCAAGTCTGAAAGAAAATAAACCATTAGTACTTGAGCCCATTGCCCCAGATGCGAATGCGCAGGATCTTTTTGATTATTTGTTTATGAGTGCATTTGGGCGCAATCCTCTCATTCTTTCTTATTTGGGATTATTTGAGTCGATTGGTATTCATGAGCATAATGCCTTTTTAAATGATGTGACACCGACGGCAATGCTCGAAGAAATGGAACAAGTAAAAAAAGATTTAGCGCTATTAAAAAGTTTTAATACCGCTTCATTGAATGAAGAACAGAAGGTTTCATATGATATCTTCTTAAGTGCATTTGAGCATCAAATTCGTGGAGAGCAATTTATTTTTCATGTCTATCGCATGGATCAAATGAATGGAGTTTTATCTGAGCTTACGTATTTACTTACCAATTATCATCGTCTTGAAACAGAAATAGACGTAAAAAACTATATTGCGCGTTTAGAAAAAATTAAAACTCAATTTGATCAAGCAATTGAACTGCTTGATCATCAAAAAAGATTAGGAGTTCAGGTTCCCTCATTTGCAATACAAAAGGTAATTGCGAGTATCAAAAAAATGATGGTTCCTGCAATTAAGCAGCATATTTTTTACGATCATTTAGAAAAACATGTTAACAATATTGCGAGTGATCAGAAAGAACAGTTGCTTGAACATGCATATATGGTATTAGAACAGCAGGTATATCCGGCATATCAAAAATTGCTTGCGTATTTAGAACAAGAAGCAAAACATATTACTGCTAATAATGGTGTTTGGGCTCTTCCTAATGGAGATGCATATTATGCGTATGCTCTTGAACGTCATACCACCACAAATATGAGCGCTGATGAGATTCATCAATTAGGGTTAAAAGAAGTTGCATCTATTCATGCGCAAATGCGCGCATTATTTGCCCAAGAAGGTATGGATACTTCAAAATCAATCGGCGAATTGGTTAATGAGCTTGCAAAAGATGAAAGCCAATATTTCCCACAAACGCCCGAAGGTCGTGCAGCATGTTTAGCAGAGTTTTATGCGATTAATGCACGAGCACAAGAAAAATTATATCCACTCTTTGATGTAAAACCGAAAGCTGCATTAAAAATTCAAGCAGTGCCTGCGCATCAAGAAGAAGGCCAGCCGGGAGCCTATTATTCAAGCCCAAGTCTTGATGGAAAACGCCCGGGAGCATTTTATGCTAATCTTCGCAACATGAAAGAGATGCCTAAATATCATATGGAAACATTGTCGGTTCATGAAGCAGAGCCAGGACATCATTTTCAATTGGCGTTACAAAACGAGATGGATATTCCGGTATTAAGAAAAATTGGTGACTATAATGTCTTTTATGAAGGTTGGGCGTTATACACTGAAAAACTTGCATATGAAGAAAATTTCTATTCATGCAACGCGGCAAAAATTGGCCATTTACAAGATGAGTTACTACGTGCAGTTAGATTGGTTGTTGATACGGGAATTCATAGTAAACGCTGGACTCATGAGCAAGCAATCAACTATATGCAATCGGCAACCGGTATGCCACGCAGTGCGGTAGTAACTGAAGTTGAACGTTATTTTGTGTATCCAGGTCAA
>CAYSAX010000005.1:0-17681 GCA_964429045.1 uncultured Pseudomonadota bacterium | reverse complement strand
CAAAAAATATTTCCTTGCAATTAAAAGCAGGCAAAATAATCGTTGTGTAATTTCCCACCCGTTCGTTTCGAACGAGCATTAGCAAGTCTAGAAATACATTCAGACTTCTCGATTCGGCCTAACTGCCTCACTCGAAGCGAACTGATCTGTCTTCAACTTATGGTAATTTTCTTATTTTCTTAAGTACTGGCGGATTTTTCAATAATTCAATTATTCTTTGCTTGTCTTCATGCGGATCCATACCTTCTGCTGATTCTAATGCTGTTTGGCCTCGCTGATTACGCAACATCTGGTCCGCTCCATTTTCTAAAAGAAGTTGCACTGCAGCAATACGATTAGCGTTAGCATGAATCGCAAACATTAAAGGGGTATAATTACGATCATTCTGCGCATTAATATTGGCCCCGAAACTTAATAATAATTTCATTATTTCAACTAAACCCTCAAAAGCAGCCCTCATTAATGGCGTATTACCAATGCGAGGAGCAAAATTTACCTTTGCACCCGACTCGAGAAGCAAACGAACTATATCGATAAAGCCCTGCTGTATTGCTTCCACTAAAGGAGTCGCGTCTGAACTAATGGATTCCATATCTGCGCCGGCATTTAATAGCAACTCGACTAACATTCTACTGTTACCAAGAACTGCCAACAGTAAAGGAGTGATATAAAGAGCATTTTTTATATTTGGATCTGCTCCCGCCTTAAGTAATAATTTAATTCTTAGTAATTTTGCCTCATCGGTTACATTTTCTTTAGCCAGAACTGCTAGTAAGAGAGTCTGTTTCGCATCTCCCATCGCATCATTAGGATCAGCCCCGTTGGCAAGAAGAAGTTCTAGAATACTAGGATGGCCCCATGCTTCAATCGCTTTATGCAGATAATGAAATCTCTTATTTTTTATTATAGTGGGGATGAAATGTAATAAAAATTTCATACGTCCAATATCGTTTTTTTCAATTGCGTCATTAAAAGACAGATCTATACGTCCAAAATCAGTAATGTACTTATCTGCTAGCCATTTTCCAGCACCGGCAGTACGCAAAGCAATCGCAACGTCAATAGTTGCTGCATTACGCCAAATATCTGAATCATTAGATGAAGGATAAAATCGTTGCTGCAAAAGCTTGATTAAGCCCTGCGCCACACGCTCATCATTGATAAGTCTGAGAAACTGAGGATCTGCATGAGCTAAGGCGCGAATATTTTTGGTTGCTTCCTCAATTGTTTTGCCTGTCATTACAAAATTGGCTACTTTTGCTTGCAGATCAGTAGGCAAATCCAAAATTTTGAAATATTCTTTTGCTACTGGCTCTGTTCTAGGCAAAGGCTTATCCATCGCAAAAACAACGGCAAATACAAATACCGTCATCACTAATAAGAGTTTATAAGCATATTTTTTCATAAATAATTCCCCTTTTACTTAGATATTATCAAATAACAAATTCAAATATAAATAAATTAGTTATTTGTCTTAAATTATTGCCATACTTAAAGATATTTATAAAATGTATGTTTGCAAATTTGTAAAATTGAGCGACCCTACGTAGAGTAATATCTAATTGCCAATTCAAAAAATTTAGGAAAGAATGTGAAGCCATTAAAAGCTATTGCTTTGGTATTTATTGTGATTTCAATAAATATTAGTGCCATGAGTCCACGCGAAATTGAAAATAGATTACGAGAGGCATTTATAAATTTTAATCTAACCGATCCCATCCCAAAAATAATAACTCCAAAAAAATCAACGGCTCTATGGACCCATAAGGACAATCAATGTGATCTGTCCCCTGATGCCACTGGGGATAAAGATCTGTGCACGTTTACCGCTCATTGGTTGGCTGCATCGATTAAAAATGAAACTGTTAATCGCGCTAGAACAGCATTTAATGCGGGAGCTGCAGGAACATTCGCCTTACTTCTGCCTGGTTTATTTCTTGCCGAAGACAATAGTTTGCGCGCCTATGCAGCTCTTACTGCTGTGGGATTAACTGCCGTCAATGCTCCTGAAAAGCTTGCACATTGGATTAGAACTATATGCGACAGAGAAAGTTTTTCATTGGCAAGCGCTAAACTCTTTGAAAAAGAAAAATATGCAGAGCTTTTATCTTATTTTGCCCATTTACAAATTTTTGATCATACACCATTATCATACGATGAAAAATCATTACTTATGAAAGCGGCAGCATCTAAAAAAAGCGCACTTTTTTGTGTCCTCACTATGAATCGCAAAACTTCACCAAAATCGATTACTGCTTCCTTACAAAGACAATCAAAGAGCCTTACTCCCTCTAAAACAATCGAACTTACTGAAGAAGCATTTAAAAATTGGGACTCAGGTTTTTTCCCCTTATCTTTAAATAGTACAAAAATATGAACAAAAAACAGTTTTTATATGTCGCTAGTTGGAAAATGTATTTATCTTTAAAACAAGCACATACGTGGGTAACCCACAATAAAGAAGCCCTTAAAGCACTGGGTAACGATTTTTCGATCGTCATTTGTCCATCAGTTGAAGCATTAAGCAATATTAAAAAAGACCTGCAAGAAACCAACGTTGCTTTAGGTGCTCAAAACTGCTCAGTTCATAAAGCAGGCCCGTACACAGGTCAAGTATTAGCAGAATCCCTCGCGCAACTGGGTTGCACCTATTGTATTGTCGGCCATTCTGAAATCCGTCAGGCTTATAATGAGACTGATGAAATAGTGGCACAAAAAGTGATAATTCTTCTCACGCAAAATATTACTCCCATTATATATGTCGGTGAAACAGCAAAAGAATTTGATAATCATTTGATTGCCCAAGTTCTTGAACGTCAATTGAATCAGGTATTCGACCAAATAAGTCGTAACAAAATAACCAATAAAACAATTATTATTGGATATGAGCCGCTATGGACTAAAGATACTGATAATATTCCTTCAACCGATTACCTCATCAAGCAGATTAACTTTATTAAACATCTGGCCGCTACAAAAATACCTGAAATTAAATGCTTAGTGGTATATGGCGGCAATGTTAACGAGCAAACCATTTCGACACTTAAAAGAATCGAAACTCTCGATGGAGTACTTATTGGCAAAGCAAGTACCGATTTTCAAAGTTTTGAAAAAATAGTATTATCTACATAAATAGATTAGCTCTAACCATAAAAGGAATCTGCATGTTATACGGATTATTATTAAGTTTATTTATTATAAACTGCCTCTTCTTGATCCTTATTATCCTCATCCAACAAGGTAAAGGAAATATGGGCCTGGGTAATTTAGGCGGCGGGGCACAAATGCTCTTTGGTGGATCAGGCGGCCAAGATATCTTCCAAAAGATAACCTGGGTGCTTGCAACAATATTCATGGCAGGCTCATTGTTATTAGCACTTATGAAATCTTCAGGCGGCGCAAGTTCATACAATGCACGCCAATCAGATATGCCCGTATCATCAGCACCTATCTCAACTGATGGCGATCAATATTAATTAGAAAATAGACACTAATACCAAAGGCCTGACCTCAAAAGTCAGGCCTTTTCCATTAAATCCAAATTGAAACTATTATTAAAAAAGTTTCGAATTTAATGGGCCTTTATTATTTTTTTAGTTCTGCTATGATAAGATTATGGGATTAAGAATTAGCGAGTTAAAGCGAGCTTGACGAGCAAACCATCAAAATAGGCCAGTAGTAATAAGTAACATAGTTGTATTACCCTTTTTAAGGATAATCATGAAACAATTGCTTATTATTGCATTCCTTTCTTTTGCAATTCCTGGTTATAGCCACGCAGAGGGCAACGAAGCTCTTTCTTTGCGCGACACCCTTTGCATGTTTTTTATCGCAGCTCCTAAAAGAACACTAAAGAAAACAGTAAGAGTCACCTCATCTGCAGTTACCCAGATTGGCAACGATCTGAAAGATGTCGGCTACCAAATCAAAGACACCTTTAAATAACAAGGATAGATTTATGAAAAAAATACTTGTTTTAGCACTTCTTTTTACCGCTAGCCTCGCACAAGCAACTAATCCATGTTCATTTAACTTTACCAAACGCCACATGCCACTTCTTGCTGCAGCAAGCGCCTATGGCTATTTAATAGAAGTCGCGCCCAGAAAAATAAAAAATACCTTTAAAGCAATCTTTAAACCGTCTTCTGTTACTCGTGACGAAGATAACGATAGCTGCTGTTAAGCATCAGTTAAGAACCCCAATTACAAGGATAATCAAATGAAAAAACTATTAATTATTTCTCTTTTATCATCAGCATTGATGGCCAACGCAAGTCTTAAAACTGGCATTAAAGATGTCGGTTCTCAATTTGCTGAAGTCGCTTTAGTTCCAGCTCGTGCAGTTAAAAACGTAATCGTTGAAAACGAAATCGATCAAGATTTTGTTGATGTAGTATCTGCATATCCAAAATTCTTTGTTGAACAAGCACAAGAAGCAAAAGAGTTCACCAAAGAAACCGTACAAAAAATTGCTGACAGCAGATTTGTTGCAAATGTAAAAGACGCGAGCACTAAAGCAGTGAACGCTACTAAAAGAGCAGGAACAAAAGTTAAGACTACTGCGATTGAAGTTGGCGATGCAATCAAAGATGTTGCTACCCAAACTGGTGATGCAATTAAGGATGTTGCAACCAAAACCGGCAATACGATCAAAACTACCGCAACCAAAATCGCAAACAGCGATGAAGTTGATGACATTAAAAATGTTAGCAGACAATTTGCAGCAGTTCCATTCCAATTCTGGGCTACTGTTAAAGCGGCTGGCAAAGCTATCAAAAATGAAATTTGGTAATTAAAATTACTAAAAAATAAAAAAAGGCAGGACCAAAATCCTGCCTTTTTTTATTTAAAAAATTTATTTTTTCTCTAATGATAATGCTACAAGTTTTTCTGCTAAGCGCTTTGCAAGAGGTTCGTCAGCTTTTTCCGATAAATCGCTATAAGAAGTTTCTGTTAAAGCATCATAGTTCTTTAAGATCTTAGATAAAGCGGAAAAACAATCGGCATCTACTGCATCAGTTGAAGAAGTCTTTTCTCTGATATCAATAAGTCCACAAACAGTTTTTACATGTTTCATAAAGCTATCATTAGGACATAACATAGCTAGAGTATCTGCAAGCTTTATTTGAGCAAGATGTATTACTTGACCTCCAACAGACCATTGCACATATTCAGCTGAATCTTTACAATCCTTCTTCAGCTGTTCCTGTTCTAGCTTTGCCAATTGTATAACAGATATATATGCCTCTCTAAGTTCGGGCTTCATCAAATCAAAATAACGCATGTCGGACAAACGTTTAATGAATCCAGCTCTTTCTTCTTTTCCCATAAAGGTAGCTTTTTTATCATTAGTAGCAACAGCTTCTTTTCCAAATTCGTCTAGCATTGCTTTCGTATTGTCAGCTATACGCTGTACAGCAGCAACACCAAGATCTGTCTCTTCTCGAGCAGGTAAAGTAGTAGCAGCAGGTTTTTTAGCGTTATCTCTTCTAACTCCTGATTGTCCACCTTTATCCATAGATAAAGAAATTAATGGCGTCAAAAGTAAGAGCAATGATAAAAATCGCTTCATGAAACTATCCTTGATGTTAAGTATTTAAAAATCAAGAACAGATTGTAGCAGAATTTTTGGGTAATTCTACCCATTAGAGTTGGGAGTCTCAAAATCTTTATAAAGCATACTTGGTTGAATACCCTGATTATTTTGATATTTATTACTCATGTAACGAGTGTATTCGCCTTCAATCGTATGATAAAAAATTTGGCATAACTCTACACCCGGATATACTCTAATGGGTTGCACACAAAAGATTTCAAGAGTCCAGAATCCATTAAAGCCGACATCGCCAAATCCAGCGGTCACATGAATAAACATTCCCAAGCGGCCAATGGATGATCTTCCTTCAAGCATCGGAACATAACAATCGGTTTTGGTATATTCAAGTGTTCTACCTAAATATAATTTATGCGGTTCTAATATTAAGCCTTCTTCAGGGATCATAATTTTACGCACCGCATGCTGCTTTTTCATATCGAGCGTTGTATCTTCATACACCAAAAGTTCATTGTGCAACCGTAAATTATAACTATTGGGGCCTAATTGGCGTTCATTAAACGGTTCAATAAGAATACCGTTTCCTAATTTTCTTTTAATCTCTTTGCCGGATAAAATCATATTGTTCCTATAAGTAAGCTCTATTGTTTTCGCTCGTGGTGAGCTCGTCGAACCATTCGAGCGTTCAAACTATACCACCCGTCTTCGCTAAAGCTACGCCGGGCAGGCAGCCAAAAACTTTAACCTTGAGCACATCAAGAGATTGGAAAGACGGCTGCCGCTAAATTTGCAACGTTTTTGATCTCACGATATCTTATTACTAATGTTAGTATAATCGCAAAAAAAAGGCATTAGATGAAACTGAGATTATTGTTTATCTTATTTTTCCTATCTTCTTTTTTTTCTTTTATTTCTCCTATGAGACCACATCACTATGCAGCTGATTTATTAATGTTTGATAAAAAAAACATGCCATTTGTTTTTGATCCACAAAAAACAGCTGCGTTAAATGATACTGATTATATTTATCCAGTAGAGACTAAAACACTTATGATCTTAATAGCAGAAGTGCATCAAGTTGCACAAAGCAGATCAATTCCACCATTTTTTGAACTATTAGAAAAAATTAAAAATGGAACCATCGCCTTTAATCATTTCAGCGGCACTACCCGTGTAACGCATAAAGACATTGAAGGGCGACTGCTTTGTTATATTCGTGCATTTGGCGCCTGTAGCGTAAATCCTGAGGGCGATGATCCTTATACGAGTGGAAGCGGCGCAAGCGTAAGAATACCAATAGTATTTGAGAACACGCTTGCTTATTTGCATCATTTTAAATTTGGACCCAGCATTTGGCAAATTACACAACTTAAAGATTTTCCGAGCTTTAAAGAAATTAGTTCGCGAAAACTTGAAGATTGTCAAAAAAGAGTAGAAGAAATTGTAAATAGATATCATCCAGAAACAAGGTAATTTCTATGATAGAACAACAACCAGCTGCACATGCTTCTGTCATGGAGCAGATAAAAAATGAAAGCTCTCAATTTCATGGCATAGCCACTGAAGTTTCAAAAGTAATCGTGGGGCAGCATGAAGTGATTGAATTTATTTTGATCGCCATTTTGTGTGATGGCCATATTTTACTTGAAGGGGTACCGGGTGTTGCCAAAACAACGATGATCAAAACGATCACCAAAACCCTGGGATTAAAGTTCAACCGTATTCAATTTACTCCTGATTTATTGCCCGCAGATTTAATTGGAACTTTAATTTATAATCAAAAGACGCAAGAAATTGAAACTAAAAAAGGTCCCATTTTTTCAAATCTTATTTTAGCCGATGAAATTAATCGTGCGCCGGCAAAAGTGCAATCGGCTTTGCTTGAAGCAATGCAAGAGCGACAAGTCACCATTGGGTCATCAACCTTTATACTTGAACATCCGTTTCTTGTTTTTGCAACACAAAATCCTATCGAGCAAGAAGGAACATACCGGCTTCCTGAAGCGCAAGTTGACCGCTTTATGTTTAAACTTAATGTTACCTATCCAAGCAAAGTTGAAGAACGTGAATTACTAAAACGAAGTCTAGACACTTCAACGCTCGCAAGTATTGTTAATGCAACAGAAATTAAAACCGCGCAAGCACTCACTAAAGCAATTTATGTTGACGAAAGACTTATTGAGTATATGGTTAATATTGTGCATGCGACTCGAAATCCGGAGCAGGCAAAAATAACTGGTATTAAAGAATACATTGATTGCGGTGCATCTCCACGTGCAACTTTAGCACTATTTAATGCAAGCAAAGCACATGCATTCTTAAAAGGCCGCCACTTTGTTACCCCGGATGACATTAAACGCATTGCACCTAAAGTTTTAGGACATCGTATTATGCTGAGTTATCAAGCTGAAGCAGAACAGATATCCGCAGAGCAGTTGATACAGAAAATTATGAGTAACGTGGCATGTCCGTGACACGTAGGCTCGCTTGACAAAATTTCGATATGAGGGGTATGGTGGCAAGTGACTCTTTATCGATAAGGAACTCTGAATGAGACAGTCATTCTGGATAGTAAACAGCGTATTACTTTTGCTGGCCCTAATAACATTTGGGCTGATTTATTTTTCGCGTCCTTCAATTCCTGAACGTAAAAGAATTGAGCCCGCTCCTTATCGTGCACCTTCAAAAACAGAGTCATCTACTTTTAATATCAGTCAAATATACCAACGCGATTTATTTGATACATATCAACAAGAGTTAGCACCCGAATCTCCTGATCGCATCAACGCATTCCCAGAACCGCCAACACCAATGCCTGTTCGAGTTCCTGATGAACCACGTCCACAATTTATTGAGCCGCTTCCTATTACTCTTAAAGGAATCATTATCGATCGTGCTAATGATAATAGAAACCGCGCTATCATCATGGATAATCGCTCTAATAAAGAAACTTCATATAAAATTGGAGACATGGTTGAAGATGCGCAATTAGTCAGAATCTTTAGCAATAAAGTAATTTTAATGCGCTCTAACGGACAACAGGAAGTACTGTATCTGCGAGAAAGAGATGCCAAACTTGATCCAAGTTACGCAAACACAAGTGGATGGGAAAATATTATCACCAAAACTGGTAATAATACGTATCAGATTAATACCCCTGAGTTTACCAGCCGTATCCAAAGCTTGGGTCAGTTTATTGATACTCTAGAACTTATTACCGCATACAAACAAGGTGAAAGTATTGGAGCACGTATTAATAATGCAGGAGCAGGATCATTAGGCCAAGCACTCGGGTTAACCACCGATGATGTAATTATTCAGGTAAATGGAACTTCAGTAGCACTTACACAGAACAGATTAACAATCTTCAAACAAATAACTGAATTAAAGACAAATGAAACAATTCACGTTACGTTATTAAGAAATAACCAAGAAATTACGCTTAAATATGAGCTGCAAGAGGTTTTACAAAGTAAACCTCAGGAAATTGGAGAACGCAAAACTCCCGAACAAGCCATTGAAGAACAGAAAAAGATTCTGGAGCAAAAACATTCTTTTGCACCGACCTTGCAGGAAATTAGGGGAAGAGAACGAGCAAATATGTTAGAAAAAGGCAAGCGACCAACCCAAAATGCACTTTCAAACCTAAATGAGTAAAATTATGGCAATTGCGCGCATTTTTATTTCTTTGTTTCTCGTTTTTGCATTGGGACTGCTACCCGGTTGTGCGGGTAATAAAACCCAAAAATCTCGCGCCCATAAAAATAAAGCACGCGTAGAAACATCAATTGATTTACCACCAGCAATTCTAGAAGAAAAACTTTCTAAAATCGGTATTTCTAGTGAGCCCGGTGAGATTCTCGCTCACAACGAAAAAGCTCTCGAGACCCCTTCATCACCGATAGAAGTTGCCTCAGAAGAAGTTGGCACCTCTGAAACTGAAGAAAAAAAGAAAAACTCACAAGAAACATTTATTCCTGCTGAGGCAGAAGAGCCATCAATTGAATTCCATTTTGAGAATGCAGATCTTGAAATGTTGATTAATCAAATTTCTGAACTGTTTGATGTTACCTTTGTTGCTGATGACTCTATTACACCGATGCTTCAAAATGCAAAAAGTATACGCGGCAATAAAATATCATTTAAAACGCAATCTCCTTTAACCAAAAGAGAAGCGTGGAACTTATTTTTAACCTTCTTGGATATTTCAGGCTTTACGGTTATTTCTGAAGCAAGCCCACGCATTAAACGTATTGTTACACTGGATGCTGCAAAACGTTCTCCGCTTCCTGCATATATTGGTGTTCCGGCGGCTGCATTACCAAATAGTGATGAGATTGTACGGTTTGTCTATTTTGTGGAAAATGCTGATTTAAAAACCATTGCCCCGGTAGTAGATGCATTAAGAAGTCCTACCGCACAATTGACACTTTTACAGGACATGAAAGGATTCTTGCTTACTGATAAATCATATAATATCAAAAGCTTGATGAACATCATTAAAGAACTCGATCGCATCACCATGCCGCAAGCAATGTCTGTTCTCAAATTAAAACGTGCCGACGCAAATCAAGTTGCAGAACTTTATAAAACACTTTCTCAAACCGATACTGCCTCAATTACACAACAACGATATTTCCCCGGTAGAAAAGCATTAGGATCTACTTACTTTCCGGATAATGTAAGTCTCTTTGCTGAACCGCGAACCAACTCTTTAATTCTTCTTGGACCACAAGATGCTATTAAACGTATCGAAGATTTTATTACACAGTCGGTTGATGTTGAATTATCACAACCTTATTCTCCGTTGCATGTACTTCCATTGCGTTATGCAAATGCGAATACTGTTGCCAAAATTATGAATGATGTTACTCAATTTGGTATCAATACTGAAGCGGGTAAGAATGGTGGAGTCCGCGGCGGCGATAAATATATGAAAGCAATCACCTTTACCGCCGAACCAGAGACTAATCGTTTAATTATTAAAGGGGACTACGAAGACTTCTTAAAAGCAAAAGAAGTTATCTCGAAATTGGATGCTCCTCAACCTCAAGTTGCTATCGAAGTACTCCTTCTTTCAGTATCTCTTAATGAAAATAAACAGTTGGGCGTTGTAATGCGCAGCAGAGTTCCGGGTACTGAAGGGCTATTAGGGTCTAATACTAAATTCCAAACAACGGGATTATTCGGCAATAGATCAGTTGTTGAAAATATTAATGGCAATGGCGTAAATCGACTATTGGGCAACTTATTAAATCTCGTATCGAATGGTATTGCAGCGGGTAATACTATTATCTCATTGGGAGATTCACTCAACGTATGGGCAATCGCGCAAGCATTGCAAACTGAAAGTAACGTACAGGTTCTTTCTAATCCATTCTTGATTGCGACCAATAAAACACCTGCAAGCGTATCGCTTGGTGAGGTGCGTCGTGTAACAACCGGTACGATTATCGGAACACAAGATGTGAACACGGTTGGCGATGCTCCCGCAGAACTCAGAGTAGAAATCACTCCTCAAATCAACTCTGATGGTTTTATAGTCTTAGATATTAAAGTTTCTCTTTCACAGTTCGTTGGAGAAGCAAATCCTGATGCAGCAGTTCGTACCACTCGTGAAGTTAAAACTAAAACTATTGTAACCAATAAAGAAGTGTTGGCATTGGGCGGATTGATTCAAACGGATATTGAAAATCTTCAAACCAAAGTTCCGGTGCTCGGTGATATTCCGGTAATCGGTTGGCTCTTTAAAAATAAACAAAAAATTGCACGCAAATCCAACTTATTGATACTGATCTCTTCTCGAATAATTGAACCTGAAGCAACTGAAGCCCTTGCTCAGTTTACTGATGATCATATTACTGACTACACTGATACTATTAATGAAATGTACCAACCATCTGAAAGACGTGATCCAATTAATCGTTGGTTCTTTGCAAATCATAACTTAAATGAGAAAGCGACTGATGAATTTGTGTATCGTCAACACAAAGAATCTTTGGATGAAGTAAAAGTTCGTAAAGATGTGGTAACTCCATTGGTAAAAAATGATCCAAAAAAACCGGTAAATCCAAGAGATCTACCATTTAAGAATCAACCGGCAACCGTAGTTGCACAACCATCGTCTCGTTCTAAAAAATCCCTGGCTTCACTTGATAAGGAGGTACGCACATGATAAAAAATATGTTCCTCCCCGAACGTGTACGCGGTTATTATCTTTTCTCGGTTCGAATTATTGGATTTGATATTGGAAAAACCAGTGTTAAAGCAACATTGATTTTATGCAAAGGCCGCGAGACCATTGTAGAAAAATGCTTTGAAGCTCCTATTCAATCATCCAGTCCCGCCGATTATTCTGAACGCGCATCTGCTGCGATTAAAATTATCTTAGATCAGATTCCGCATTATGATCGCATTGTATCATCATTAAGTAGCGCACAGGCAATCTTTAAAGAATTAAAGCTTCCTTTTATAGGCACTGAAACTATTAAAAAAGTAATCGCCTATGAAGTTGAACCATTACTTCCATTTGCTTTAAGTGATGCAGTTATAGATTGCATGGTAACTAAAGAGATTCCTGAAGAAAATTCATCAATTGTTTTGGTTGCCGCTGTTCAAAATCAATATATTGCATCGCATCTAGCATTATTCGAAGCAGCAGGGGTTCAACCGGATCAAGTGGTAATAGATCTTTTTGCTCTGTATGGACTTTATTCAATGATTCCTGCCTACGCGCAACAAAAGGGTGGCATCGTTTTGCTCGAAACAGAAACTCAATCTACCCGTATGGCCTATATTTACGATGGTCAATTGAGATTTATCAGAACCTTATCAAAAGGACTGCTTGACCAAGCACGTTTGGTAGCAACCGATCTTAATATATCTGAATCTGAAGCACTCGAGCATATCGTACGCTTTGGGCTTGAAACTGATCATGATCAAAATTATGCAAATGCTACTAAAAAAGCATTTAGTTCATTTTTCAATGATATTCTTTTTACCTTACAATCATTTGTAAGCCAAGCTAAACCGGCACAGTCTATTCATAAAATAATTATCTTTGGCGCTGCTGCTGCAATTAAAGGCTTACCCGAGCTGATAACTGATCTTTCTCATATTAAAACAGAACTATTTAGTGTAAATAGCCTTATCCATAATGGTTTTGGGATTAGTGCAAAAAGCACAATTCCTCAAGCCAACATGGTAAGTTTTGCAACCGCATTACCACAATCAAAAATTGAAAAATTTGATCTTCGCCAAAAAGAATTTGCACTGTCGCGAGGCAAGTCATTTATGAAAGAGTTTGTTTTAGCCTGCGGCCTTTTAGCTCTTATCCTGGGCGGGTTACTCTTTAACACAATTTGGCAAACGAGACGTCTTAAAAAAGAAGCATATCAGTCCGAACAAGAGATTGTAGAAACACTTAAAGAAAATATTAAAAATATACCTGAAAGCGCAGATACTCTTGATGAAGCGTTATCGGCTGCCCAAAATCGGGTTAAACAAGAAGAACAAACATGGTCTTCCTTTTCATCTTCTGCGCGCACTAAATTTTTACAATATCTGCTAGAATTAACCGATAAGATAAACAAGGACGCACTCGGGCTAGATGTTGAAAAACTTACCATAACACCTGATCTTATAACGCTCAAAGGGCAAGTTCCTGATTATCCACAACTACGAGCTCTTGAAGCAAGCTTACGAGAATCTAAAATATTAAAACCGGTCACGGTTCATACTCCTAAATTTAACATGCTGATTCATATTAATAAGTCCGGTAAAGGGAGCGCATCATGACCTTCTTTGATAACTTACAAGGCCGTATTTGGGCACTTGATAAAAAATCATGGTATCAATACTTGGCAATAACTGGTGCTATTATATTTTTAATCATGGGTTTAATACTTTTCTTTTATTTTAGATCAATATCGCACTGGCAATCACGCATTCAAGAAATTAATGATTCTCGAGTCAAAGTAAAACAGGTTCTTGAGAAAGCAAAACAAGTACAAAAAGAACGCGCTGAAGTTACAACTCTTTTAGCAGAAAATCCAAACTTTAAAATTAAAGAAGACATTCAAAGAATTCTACAAACCGTTGGTATTAATTTTACCTCCCAAAGTGAAGTTACCACTACTCGACTCGATAATTATCAGGAAGTTGCTGCAACCTATCAGTTTAGTGGAATCACTATGAAGCAGTTGACCGAATTTCTTAATGAAATCGATGAAAACAAACGCTTGTTTACTAAAGAACTTGAAATTACTAAATCAAAACGAATTCCCCGCACCATAGATGTTGATATTAAAATTGCAGCAATGATGCCTAAAGAGAATACTTAATCAATGATGAGGTTAATTATGAAAAAAAATCTATTATCACTTTCTCTTTACGCAACGGTTTTAGCAATAGCTTGCACCTCGGCAGTTACTCCTGAAAACGATCATCCGGTATTACAAGAAAAATTAAATATTAATCCTGATAATAATAAAAAAAAGCTTTTTAAAAAACACCCCAAAACGATCAGTTTTTATTTTGATAATGAAGACTTGATTGATATCATTAACTTTTTAGCTTCTGAAAAAGAAGTTAACGTTATTCTTCCGGTTGGCGCTGCTGCTATCAATACTAAAGTTACGCTTCATCTTGAAGAGAAGATTACCATCGATGAAGCATGGGATATTCTTTATACGCTTTTGGATATTGCAGGATATTCAATGGTGGCGCGAGACGATACCTATAATATCGTTAAAACAACCACGGACATCAATCGCGAATCTCTTCCTTTGTACATCGTTAAGCCCGAAGAAATTCCTAATACCGATAAACGTATTCGATATCTGTATTATTTTTCCAATATAAAAATTAGCGATGATAAAAATCCGAATAATAATGAAATTATGGCAATTCTTGGTAGTGTTTTACCACCACCGGCAGCCGGCTCAGGAGGCACGCCCGCTCCTGCAGGAGTATCTTATTATACACCTGATGCAGCTACTAATAGTCTTTTGATTAGCGATAAAGCAAATAATATTAAAGCGGTCATGAATATTATTACCGCGCTTGATACCGCCGATGCTCAAGAAAAACCCGAGCTCATTCAATTACGATATATGTCGGCAAAACGAGTTGAAGATATCTTCAAAGATCTTTTGCAAACAGCCGGCGATGCAAATCAAATCCGTTTAGGAATCCGTCAACCTAATAATAATACCTTCTTTAAAAAGGTAAGAATCGTAGCCGATGATCGTACTAATAGAATCATCGTCTTTGGTCGGCCTCAAGCAGTACAACGCGTTAAAGACTTTATCAATAACTATATTGACGTTGAACTTGAATCAGGTAAATCAATTTTACATGTATATCAGTTGCAATATTTGGATGCACAATCCTTTGCGCCAGTACTTGATAGAATTGTAAAAAATGAAAAAGCTGCTGGCGTTGAACAATCAAAAGCTGGCGCTACAACTGCAGGCGGCACTGAAAGATTCTTTGAAGGGGTTATCATTCGTGAAGATAAACCTAGTACCATAAGCGGAGAACAACCAAGCGGTGTTGCTCAAGGAAGTAATAATCTTATTATTGCTGCACGAAATGATGATTATGAACGTATAAAAAAACTTATTGAACAGTTAGATATTCCACAACCTCAAGTAATTATTGAAGTTTTAATTGCCGATTTAACCGTCGATGATATTGCATCTTTAGGTGCAAACGTACGTAATCCATTAGGAATGGGGTTACCTGATAAAGTTAATTTCCAATCAGCAATGACATCTGATTTCCTTACCAATAAAGTAACTAATCCAACGACCATTCAAGCTGATCTACTTCGACGCGCTTTCAACCAAAATGGCGCTTTAACTTCTGATTGTGATGATATTGGTTCAGGAACTTCTCCTGCATGCTTTAGTGCTGCAAACTTCTTTAACCAAGGAACCGCACTCTTATCATTTAATGATGCGGCAACAGGACAAACATGGGGTATTGCTCAAGTAAGAAAATTCTTAGATGCTTCTAAAGTGCTTCATCATCCGCACTTGATCGCCACAAATAATAAAGAAGCAGAAATTAGACTTGAAGAACAGCGACTTGCTATTGACCAAGGTTCAGGTAGCTCTGGTGGTACCACTACTCAAACACGTAAATGGATTCCAGCTGCCTTAAGTGTAAAAATTACTCCTCGTATCAGCTCAACAGATATGGTAAATCTCAACGTAGCAATTGATATTCAACAGTTTGAAACGCCACCACAAAGTTTTACCAACACCGGTCCTCAAGCTGCTAATACCGCAAATAAAATCACCAGAAACGTTACCACGAATGCTAACGTAAGAAGCGGACACATTCTTGCTCTAGGCGGATTAACTCGTGTTGACACGATCGTAGAACAACTGGAAACGCCATTACTTGCCAAAATACCAATCATTGGATGGCTCTTTAAAGATCGCACCAATACAACAAATAAAAGTAACCTGACGGTCTTTATTTCCCCAACAATTATTGAACCTCGTATTCGCGGTGGGGTAAGTAACTACACCAAAAATCATGTTCAATTAGCCAAGAGCTATTCTCGCGAAGGAATGCTTTTTGATAACTTACAAGATCCGATTACTCGTTGGTTCTTTAGAACTCAAAAGGATGACGCTGAACGTGATCTTGATGATTTCTTGGCACAAGACGAGTTTATAGCTCCAACAATCTTTGATACTCGTGCTGAAAATAGAGTTATCGCTGAGAAAGTTAAAGGCAGAGCTCGCTCAATTAAAACTGCAGCTGCGCCCGAAACAAAACAGACGGTAGTACTTGCTCAACCTACTAAAAAAACAAATGATCCAGCACCGTTGCCAGAACAAACATTGACCGTCATTGCTCAACCAAAGGCGAATGATCTAAAATCATTGATAGCAGATATTGATAATCCGTTTGAGAAAGCTAAAACTGCCTAAAAGATTATTCCATAAGTGAGAGCATTAGAGTATCTTCAATCCGTAATATTTCATTGTATTTTGCAAGATGCTCTCCGCGAACTGGTCCGCCTGCTTTAATGTAACCCGCGCTGGTACCGACTGCTATATCAACAATAGAAATATCATTCGTTTCTGCACCGCGTCCTGAAATTATGCAGGCCATCTCATACTCTTTGCACAATTTAATTGCCTGTAATGCTTCAGTAAGGGTTCCAATTTGACTTGGTTTAATTACAGCGCCGGTTGCAAGACCTTGCTCAATACCATTAGCAATATGATTTGGGTTGCTGGCAAAAAGATCGTCGCCCAAAATTTGCACTTTCTCATGCAACTGGTCGGTCATATTTTTCCAACCCTTATCATCAAATTCACTTAACCCATCTTCTATTGAAAAAATAGGGTATTTTTTAATCAAACGCTCATAAAGGTCTATAAGGTCATCTGAACTTAAATTCTTTCCATACCAGTCATATTTGTTCGTTTTTCGATCATAAAATTGAGATGCGGCAACATCTAATGCAATTAAAAATTTATGTTGCGTAGTTTTTTGAACTGCCTCAATTGCTTCCATTAACATTTCAAGGGCTTGTGCATCATCCTCAAAGTCTGCCGTTAATCCACCACTTGCTGTAACTGCAACGTAAGAGAAGTTTTTTTGTAACAGCTTTTGTAAATAATGATGTAACATCGTTGCCGCTTCTAGACATGCACGAAAGCTTTGCCCTCCCATTGGAATCACCATCATCTCTTGTATGCGAACATTCCCGGTTGCATGTTCGCCCCCGCTGATGCAATTAAACATGGCAAAAGGAAGTGAAACAGAATTAAATTCGCATAAATAGCCAACCAGCTCATACACTTCCATCGATTCCACAGATGCCTGCGCGCGCAAAATTGCCGTGCTAACTGCAAGCATTGCGTTTGCACCCAATTTAGTTTTATTAATGGTGCCATCGAGTTCAATCATATCGATATCCATACTGACTAAATTTGGCTCTTTACCAATGATCAGGGGAGCAATTAAAGTTTCGATATTACTTACCGCATTTGCAACACTTCTAAATTCATTAGCAGAACGCAATTCATGGGCTTCATGTTTACCACGAGAAATTCCAACAGGCACCGATGCGGATACATATGATCCATCTTCTAAAGTA
>CAYSAX010000004.1:0-18797 GCA_964429045.1 uncultured Pseudomonadota bacterium | reverse complement strand
CGAATCTGTGTTCTCTATTTCAGGCCGTGGTACAGTTGCGACAGGAAGAATTGAACAAGGTAAAGTTAAGATCGGCGAAGAAGTTGAAGTCGTTGGTTTTGGCAAACGTATGAAAACCGTTGTGACTGGTGTTGAAATGTTCAAAAAAGAACTTTCAGAAGGTCAAGCGGGCGACAACGCAGGTTTACTCCTTCGTGGTCTTAAGAAAGAAGATATTGAACGTGGAATGGTTCTTGCAAAAACCGGTAGCATCAATCCTCATAAGAAGTTTGAAGCTAAAGTATACGTGTTGAGCAAGGATGAAGGCGGTCGTCATAGTCCGTTCTTGAATGGTTATAAACCACAGTTCTACTTCAGAACAACTGACGTTACTGGTGTAGTAACTTTACCAGCAGGCCGCGAAATGGTAATGCCTGGTGATAACGTTGACTTAATTGTTGATCTTATTACTTCAGTTGCTATGGATAAAGACTTACGTTTTGCAATCCGTGAAGGTGGCAGAACAGTTGGTTCTGGTGTTGTTACTAAAATTCTTGAGTAATTGGATAAAGATAAATGAAGAAACAAAAAATTCGTTTAACGTTAAAGTCATACGACCATCAGTTACTCGATAAAGCAACAAAACAAATTGTTTCTACAGTTAAAAGAACAGGTGCCCAGCTAATGGGACCTGTTCCTTTACCTAACAAAAGACGTTGTTTTACTGTCTTGAGATCTCCTCATATCGATAAAAAGTCGCGTGAACAGTTTGAACTAACTACCCACAGACGCATTTTGGATATCGTTTTAGATAAAGACCCTCGCTCAGATCAGACGATGGATGCTTTAATGAAGCTGAATATCTCATCAGGCGTTGATGTGGAAATTAAATAAGAAAGGTCATTCAAAATGGCAGCAAGACTTTGGGGTAAAAAAATAGGAATGACCCAAGTATTTTCAAATAATAAGGTTGTTCCGGTCACCGCAATTAATGTTGGACATTGGTTAGTAACTAATGTTAAAACGCAAGAACGCGATGGCTATAATGCAGTACAAGTCGCTCTTTTAAGAGATCGCTTTACTGACAGTGCATTTGCACAAGAATGGCTCACCCGGCCTAAAAAATACTTTTACCATGTTCGCGAAATTGCATTCGACGGCGATGCGACCGCTTTAACAGTTGGTCAGCAAATCGGCTTCAATGAAATCGTGAACGCGGGTGAAAAAGTAGACGTTGTTGGGACTACTATTGGTCGCGGATTTGCCGGTGTTGTAAAACGCCACAACTTCCGTGGGGCCCCAGCAAGCCATGGTTCAAACATGGGGAAACGTCCTGGATCAAGCAGTTCGTACCGTTCTCAAGGTAAGATTATTAAAGGTAAAAAATTCCCTGGTCACATGGGAGTTGACTTACAAGTTATGAAAAACTTGGAAGTTGTTTCAGTTGATAAAGACGCGAACGTCGTGCTTGTAAAAGGTTCGGTTCCCGGCAAAGCTGGTTCTTTACTCTGCATTCGCAAATCATTGGATAACGCATGAGCAAACAAAAAGTAACTAAATCGCAAGCAGACAATTCGTCTTCATTATTAGAAAAAGTTTCTTCTTCTGATTTAAATCTTGAGCGCAAAGAAGTAAATCCGGTGTCTATGGCTGTTTATATTCGTTCATTGTTGCAAAACTGGCGACAAGGAACAGTAGCATGCAAAGGACGTTCGGATGTTGCGTACTCAAACAAGAAGCCTTGGAAACAAAAGGGTACCGGTTGAGCACGTGCCGGTTCAGCTCGTTCCCCTTTATGGCGTGGTGGTGGTGTGATCTTCGGACCTCAACCAAGAACCCGTGTCTTAAAGACAGGAAGACAAGTTAAGAAGAATGTGCTCAATTCAATCTTCTTTAACTTTCTCGATCAAGGAAAAATTGCATCTCTAAATTGGGATGCAGCGCTTGATAAACCAAGTACTTCACATGCATTTAAAGTGTTGAAACAAACGGGATTAGATCAAAAAAAGGTTATTCTTTTCTTGCCTACCCATGATTCAATTACTTATGCATCCTTTGCGAATATTCCAAATATACAAATCTTATTTTTCGATCAGCCAAATGCTTACGATCTTGCAAATGGATCACAGTGGCTCGTTCTGAAAAAAGATTTTGAGCAATTTAAACAAATGGTTTCACAATGGATTTAAGTATTTACGACATAATTATTGGTCCCGTGATTTCTGATAAAGCTTACAAACTTAATAAGTTTTATAAGAAACTCGCACTCAAAGTACATCCTCATGCTAATAAACCATTAGTTAAAGAGGCTCTGGAAAAACTTTTCAGCGTTAAAGTTGAAAAAGTAAGTATTGTTGTCCGCAAAGGCAAAAATAAAAGAATGCGCGGTAGAGCAATAACCGGAAAATTAACAAAACGAGCTATTGTTACGTTGGCTGATGGATACTCACTTGATCTTATGGATCAAGCTGGCGGTCAAGTAGCGCCGGCTGATACAGCTGCTAAAGTATAAGGGTTATTCCATGGCGATTATTACAAAAAGACCTCGTAACTCCTCACTTCGTTTTCAGACTTTTTTAGATACTAGTGATATTACTAAGAAAACTCCTGAAAAATCGTTAGTGTTCGGTTTAAGAAAACGTGGCGGCCGTAACGCGTATGGACGTATTACTGTACGTCATACCGGTGGTGGTGCCTATCAGAAATATCGTATGATTGATTTCAAACGCACAGATCGTGACGTTGTGGGAACAATCACTGCGGTGGAATACGATCCAAATCGTAACGTGCGTATTGGATTAGTATTTTTTGCCAACGGATCAAAGAAATACATCTTATTGCCAGAAGGCTTAGGCGTAGGAAGTACCGTAATGGCGGGAGTAAACGTTGAAGCGAAGACCGGTAACAGTCTTCCAATCAATAGCATCCCTGTTGGCTTTCAGTTGCATAACATTGAAATTACTCCAGGCTCAGGCGGCAAATTAGCTCGTAGCGCGGGTACTTCAATACAATTGATGGCTAAAACTGATAAATACGCAACCTTAAAAATGCCATCTGGTGAAATTCGTATGCTTCCTTTACAATGCTGGGCAACCATCGGAGTATTAGGAAACGCTGAATACCAGAACATTAATTGGGGTAAAGCGGGTAGAACACGTTATCGTGGATGGCGTTCTTCAGTACGTGGTATGGCGATGAACCCTGTTGATCACCCACATGGTGGTGGTGAAGGTCGTTCTAAGTCAGGTTCACATCCTATGACTCCTTGGGGTAAGGGATGTAAGGGAACTAAGACCCGTACCAGAAAGAATCCACTTATTATTAAACGTCGTAAATAACAATTAAAGGTAAACAATGGCAAGATCTGCAAAGAAAGGTCCTTACGTTCAGCCGTCTTTATTGGAAAAAATAGAGAAAATTAAGTCTTCAGGTAAAAGAGAGGTCATTAAAACGTGGTCTCGCCGTTCAATGGTTTTACCCGAATTTGTTGGCTTAACAATAGCGGTTCATAACGGTAAGAAATTCGTTTCAGTATTTGTTACTGAAAACATGGTTGGTCATTATTTAGGTGAGTTTGCTCCTACCAGAACATTCAGAGCTCATGGTGGTCAAAAAGCATCAGCTGAAGAAGCCGCTAAATAGTTATTGCTCGTTATGAAGAAATAAGCTAAAATTATAGAGAAAATTAGAAAAATTAGTTAATAAGTAAAGTTATACTAGAGGTTTTTAGAGCATGCAAACTGACAAACGTACATTTGTCGCTAAAGCTCGCTATGTTCGTACTTCGCACTTTAAAATGCGACCATTGGTCGATGTAGTGCGCGGTAAGAACGTCGCTTATGCCCTCAATTGGTTGAGCTCATGCGCTCTTAAGAAAGCAGAACCGATCAAGAAATTGATCGAATCAGCTGCTGCAAACGCAAAATCACTGCAAAACCTTGATTTACATGATCTCGTGATTGCAGATATCCGAGTAGATCAAGGACCTATGTTCCGCTACTTTAAACCAGGCGCTATGGGACGTGCAAATATTTATAGAAAACGCCTGAGCCATATGAGTGTTATTGTTGAACCTGTAACAAATAAGGAAAAGCGTGGGACAAAAGGTTAATCCAGTTGGGTTTAGACTTGGAATTTACAGAACTTGGGATTCTCGTTGGTTTGCTCGCAAATCATACGGTAAAGAAGTTTTAGAAGACGTTCAAATTAGAAAATTTTTGAATCGTGCACTTGAAAACGCTGAAATTTCAAAAATTGAAATTGAAAAAGCAGGCGATGACAATTTGAGAGTAACAATACATTCAGGTCGTCCTGGTGTTGTTATTGGTAAAAAAGGTCAAGAAATCGAGTCGCTTCGTAATGAAATTGCACGACGTCTTGGTAAGAAAAACGTTGAAATTTCAGTTCAAGAGGTAAAATCTCCTGAAGTGAATGCAGTATTAGTAGCAAAAAATATTGCTGAACAGTTAGTAAAGCGTGGAAGCTTCAAAAAAGCGATGAAGCGTGCAGCTATCTCAGCAATGAAAAGTGGTGCTAAAGGTATCAAGATTTGTTGCTCTGGTCGTTTGAATGGTGCAGAAATTGCTCGTGAAGAATGGACACGCGTTGGATCTATCCCATTGCACACATTGCGTTCTGATGTTGACTATGGACTTGCAGAAGCTCTTACTACCTATGGACTCATTGGCGTTAAGGTGTGGATCTGCAAAGGTGAATTTCAACTCGCTGATAATAAGTAGGTACTAACATGTTAATGCCCAAAAAGACGAAATTTAGAAAAGTTCAAAGAGGTAACATGAAAGGCATTTCAAAAGGTGCCCGTGATGTTGCTTTCGGAGAATATGGATTGCAAGCAGTTGAACCATGTTGGATTACTGCACAGCAAATTGAATCGATGCGTATTACCGTTGCGCGCAAATTACCAAAAACAGGTAAATTTTATTTACGTATATTCCCTGATAAGCCGGTGACAAAAAAGCCCGCTGAAACACGTATGGGTAAAGGTAAAGGAAATCCAGAGTTTTGGGTATCTGTAGTAAAGCGTGGTCGCGTTATTTGTGAAGTTGCAGGTATGACAGAAGCTGAAGCGCGTGTAGCACTTCACTCAGCTACCTATAAGTTGCCGGTAAAGACGAAATTTGTAAAAAAGCCATCTGAAACCGCAACAGAGTAACTTTAGCTTAGGTAAATATTATGAAAACAAATAAAATTAAAGATGAATTTAAACAGTTTGGGCTCGATGAGCTTAAGCTGAAATTAGATGCAGTGCGCCGTGATTTGTTTAGCTTGCGTTTGAATTCTTCCACATCCCATGTGAAGGATTATTCTCAATTTAAGAAGAATCGCAAAAATATTGCGCGCATCTTAACATTCTTGGGTCAAAAAGGTAACAAATGAACACAGCAGTAGAACAAAAAAACAAACGTGTGCTTACCGGTGTGGTTGTTTCAGATAAAATGAACAAAACTGTAGTGGTAAAAACTGAACGTACCTTTGTTCAGGGAGAGTTCTCAAAAATTATGAGAACAACCAAGAAATACAAAGTTCATGATGAAAATGAGCAAGCTAAAGTTGGTGATATTGTTGAATTCTTTGAAGGTCGTCCTACTTCCAAAACAAAGTATATGTACCTTAAACAAGTCATAAAACCAGCGGCAACCGCGGAGTAAGCAGATGAGTATTCAAAAAGAAACAAACTTAGTAGTAGCAGACAATTCCGGTGCGAAAGCGATGCGCGTTATTGCGATTGTAGGAAGCACAGGAAAAAGATGCGCTACTTTGGGTGAAATAGTTAAGTGTGCTGTCAAAGAAGCAATTCCAGGCGGTACAGTTAAAAAGAAAGACGTTGTAGAAGCGGTTATTGTACGTACTAAAAAGCCCTATAAACGCGAAGATGGTTCTTATATCAGCTTTGGCGAAAATGCTGCAGTTATTCTTGAAAAGAAAGCTGAAAAAGTTGACGAAAGACTCCCAAAGGCAACTCGTATTTTCGGTCCAGTAGCTCGTGAATTACGTGCTAAAGGCTTCATGAAAATTGTATCTTTAGCGCCTGAGGTATTGTAAGAGGAACTATGGTTGCAAGAATTAAAAAGAACGACACAGTCGTTGTATTATCTGGAAAAGATAGAGATAAAAAGAGCACGGTTATCGAAGTTTTACCTAAGAAAAATAAAGTCTTGGTAAAAGATGTAGCAGTGGTTACGCGTCATGTTAAAGCGCGTAAACAAGGTGAAGTTGGTGGCATTAAAAAAGAAGAAATGTATGTTAATGCATCTATTCTTATGCCAATATGTGCTTCTTGTAAACAAGCTTGCCGCGTTAACGCTAAGTTAATCGAAAACGGCAAAAGAGTACGTGTTTGCAATAGATGTGAAGAAATATTCTAGTATTTTGTACTTGTAGGAAAATAGTACCATGGCAAATGCGCGCCTTGATGAATTATACAAAACGAAAGTTCGCACAGAACTTCAAAAGAAACTTGGTTTGAACAACATAATGGAAGTTCCCAAGATCACAAAGATCGTTATTAACGTTGGTGTTAAAGATGCGATCTCTGACAGCAAAGTACTACCTTTGGTAATGGCTGCTGTAGAGCGGATTACTGGCCAAGCGGCAGTAAAAACACTTGCTAAAAAATCCATTGCTGGATTTAAATTGAGAGCTGGAATGCCAATTGGTGTTAAAGTAACTCTAAGACAGAAAAATATGTATAACTTTTTAGACAAGTTGATTAACCTCTCTTTACCTAAAACTAGAGACTTCCAAGGTGTTGGAACTGGTTTTGATGGGCGCGGTAATTACAATCTCGGCCTGAAAGAAGTTACTATTTTTCCAGAAGTTGAATACGATATTAACCAAAAATTACATGGCTTGAATGTCACTATTTGTACCACAGCGCGCTCTGATGAGCACGGTCGTGAGTTGCTCAAAGAATTTGGCATGCCATTCCGTAAAGCGTAAGGTAAAAATATGGCAAGAAAAGCACTTGTTGAAAAATCAAAAAAAACTCCGAAATTTGCAGTACAGGCAAAAAACCGTTGCAAACTCTGTGGTAGACCACGTGGATATATGAGAATATTCATGATGTGTCGTCTTTGTTTCAGAAAGATGGCTCTCGATGGACTGCTTCCCGGTGTTAAGAAGACAAGTTGGTAGGATTTAAAGGTTACAAAGGAATATAATGTCTATTGATGCTATCGGGAATTTTTTAACAATCATTAGAAATGGCATAATGTCATCTAAGACTGTTGTTGAAATACCACACTCTAATTTAAAATTTGAAATTGCTTCATTATTAAAAGATGAAGGTTTTATTAAAGATTTAGCTCTTGTTGATAATGAAGGTAAGAAAGCTATTAAGGTTTTCTTAAAATATGATCACAATGGGGAATCTGCTATTCACGAAATTACACGTGTTAGCAAACCGGGAAGAAGAAGTTATAAAGGTGCTACCAGTATTAAACCAGTTATCGGTGGGTTAGGTGTTTCTATTCTAACAACCAGTAAAGGTGTAATTACCCAAAAGAAAGCAAAAGCAATGGGCATTGGCGGCGAAGTTATGTGCACGGTTTGGTAAAAGGGTAAGATATGTCTAAAATTGGTAGAAAACCGATTGATATTGGTTCAGCTAAAGTAGAAGTAAAAGGACAAGAAGTCCATTACTCAGGCAAAAGAGAGACTGGCGTTTACACTTTACCTCAAGGCATGAGCGCTAAAATTGACGGAAAAATGTTAGCGTTGTCTTTTGATAAAAATGAAAATGCACATGACATTAACAGACTATGGGGTCTTCACCGCGCTCTTCTTGCAAACAAAATCAAAGGTTGTCAGCAAGATTTTGAGAAAGTTGTGTTAATTACCGGTCTTGGTTATAAAGCTGCATTGTCGGGTAGTAAAGTCGTTTTTTCTTTAGGCTACAGCCACAAGATCGATTTTATGTTGCCTAAAGATGTGACCCTTGAAGTTGACAAAACCGGTCAGCGCTTAGTGTTCCGTTCTCCAGATAGAGAGCTTATGGGACAAGTTTGCAGTCAAGTGCGTGCATTAAGACCACCTGAGCCGTATAAAGGCACTGGTATTAGATTAGAAACAGAAGTTATTGCGCGTAAAGCTGGTAAAACTAAAGCTGCAGCATAATAGTTAATAGGGTACACTCGTGAGTTTAATTAAGAAATTACAAGTTAGAAAAGAGAAAAGAAAGCTTCGCGTAAGAAGTAAAGTAAGAGATTGCGGTAAGCCGCGTATATCGGTATTCAAAAGCTTGAAGCAGATTTATGCGCAATTGATTGATGATGTTAAACATACAACATTAGCAAGCAGCTCTACGCTCGATATTACTAAAGTAAAAGGCGATAAAAAAGCAAAAGCACATGCCGTAGGCTTAGCGCTTGCTAAAAAAGCTCAAGCTTTGGGAATTGAGACAGTTGTGTTTGATAGAGGCCATTTCTTATATCACGGAAGAGTGAAGGCCTTAGCGGATGGATTGCGTGAAGGCGGACTAAAAGTTTAGGTTATTCAGGTTAATCGGGATTAAATAATGGCAGAAAATAAAAGCAAAGCCGGCAATTTTGTAGATTACGTTGTGCATGTTGCACGCGTTACTAAAGTAACAAAAGGTGGAAAAACCTTTTCTTTCTCAGCATTGGTTGTATCGGGCGATCAACAAGGAAACGTTGGAATCGGTCTTGGAAAAAGCCGTGAAGTTTCTTTAGCAATTGCTAAAGCTACCAATCAAGCACGAAAAAATTTAATTACTGTTACCTTGCGTGGTACAACGGTTCCTTACGATGTACGTGGAAGACACGGCGCAAGTAATGTAATTATCAGACCTGCTTACAAAGGTACTGGTGTGATTGCAGGGGGAGCTGTTCGTAAAGTAATGGAAGCAGCTGGTGTTAAAGATGTTCTTACTAAATCATTAGGTTCATCTAATCCAAAAAACGTTGCAAAAGCAACATTAAATGCTTTCGCTCAATTGCGTTCAGCATCAGATTTGGCGAAACTTCGTGGCAAAACAATTGAAGAGCTTGTTGGGAGCAGATAATGATCGGATTACATGAGTTATCAAAATTAACTAAAAAAAGAAAAAGAGTTGGTCGCGGTGGTAAGCTCGGTGGAACATCGGGTAAAGGTCACAAAGGTCAAAAAGCACGTTCAGGCGGATACGTTCGTATTGGCTATGAAGGTGGACAAATGCCTTTGTATCGCCGTTTACCAAAACGCGGATTCAATAATACTGAATTTAGCCAAGTAGTTAAAATAGTTAATATCGAAGATCTTGAAAGAGTATTCGAAAATGGCGCAGAAGTTACTCGTGAGACTTTGATTGAAAAAGGTCTAGTCAAAATTGGTAATAGCGTTAAAAAATCCGGACAAGTTCTTATCAAAGTTCTTGGTACAGGAAAATTAACTAAAAAACTTAATGTTGTAGTTGATGCGTTTAGCGCGTCAGCATCAAAAGCAATCCAAGATAATGGTGGGCAGGCACGAATAAATAAGGAGATCTGAAGCCGTGATTTTGCTTAGAAACTTTATTAATATTTTTTATGTTCCAGAGTTGCGTAAAAAGGTTCTTTTTACCCTCGGTATTCTTATTGTATATCGTATTGGTGTTCACATACCGGTGATCGGTATCGATGTTACCGCATTACGAAATATGATGGATCAAGCGGGCATGTTAGGTGGTTTATTTAGTTATATCGACCTGTTTTCAGGCGGTATGTTACGTGAATGTACCTTATTTGCATTGGGAATTATGCCGTATATCACGGCGTCTATCATGATGCAAATGCTCACTATGACCGTTCCTTCATTTGAACTTCTTCAGAAAGAAGGGGAATATGGACGTAAAATTCTTAAACAATACGAACGTTATTTGACCCTTTTAGTAGCTGTTGCTCAAAGTCTTGGTTTTGCGTTTATTTTAGAGCGTAATAACTTAGTAATAGAACCAGGTTGGGGCTTCCGTTTAATGTTAATATTATCATTAACGGTTGGTTCAATGTTGGTGATGTGGCTTGGTGAACAGATCGGTTTATTTGGACTAGGTAATGGCAGCTCTATGATTATCTTTGCCGGTATCGTAGCGCGTTTACCTGAAGATGCTCTTAAGTCGATTTATCAGGTACAGCAAGGCCTCATGAACGGTTATATAACATTTGCATTGGTATTGCTATTCATAGCCATTGCAGCCTGTATTGTTTATCTGGAAAAGGGTGAACGTAAGATTCCCGTACAGTATACTCGACGTATGGTTGGTCAAAGAGTTTATGGGGGCCAAAGCACCTATATTCCCTTTAAAATTAACGTGCCTGGAGTAATGCCGGTAATCTTTGCAGGAGCGGTACTGAATATACCAATGTTTACTGCGGCTATTCTTTCAGAACGCTTTGCATTCTTTAAATGGATGTCTCACGCAATGGTTCCAACAGGAATCCTTTATAATGCGATTGAGTTTGTTCTGATTATATGTTTTTCATTCCTTTATACCGCATTGATTTATAATCCAGATGAATTAGCTGACAATATGAAAAAAAGTGGTGGATTTATACCCGGAAAACGTCCTGGCAGACAAACTGCAGAGTTTTTCAACTATATTTTGACCCGTATCGTATTGGTTGGCGCTATTTATTTAGCAGTTTTAGCAATTTTACCTAATATCATAAGCATGTTTGTGCCATTGCCATTTAAGTTAGGTGGTACCTCACTTCTGATCCTTGTAGGTGTTGCTCTTGATACTGCTGCACAGATTGAGTCTTACTTGATTGAGCACCGCTATGAAGGGTTTCTTACTACAGGTCGCATGAAAATGAGGGGTGCGCGTTGAGCCCTCAGAAGAATGTATACATCTTGGTTGGACCTCCGGGCTCTGGAAAAGGTACTGTATCCCATCTTTGCATTAAAACCATGGATTGGATACAGCTTTCAACCGGCAACCTATGCCGCAAGCATATTGCCGAGCAAACTGAAATTGGTAAACAGATAGATTTTGCTTTAAAATCTGGTAAACTTGTTTCTGATAACCTGATAAATGCTATGGTTCATGATTGGTTTGCAACTACTATCGAAACCACAGATCATATCATTCTTGATGGGTATCCACGCACCGTAGGACAAGCCCAGGCATTGCACAATTTCTTACAGCAAAAACTACCCAAAGTTTCTGTAAATATTGTCCGTTTTTTTATTTCTGATGAATCAGTCATCGCAAGAATTTGTGGAAGATTAGTTTGTCAAAATAAAGACTGCCAGGCTGTTTATTCATTGAATGCGCAGGGTGCTAAGCCACTTCATGAAATGAAATGCGATGTATGTGGTGCTCCTTTAGGAAGAAGAAATGATGATGCACTTGCTGCTGCAAAAGATCGTTTAGTTACGTATCATAAGCATGAGCAAGATTTATTAGATTTTTATAGATCTAAACAGTTTGAAATTAAAGAACTTCATGTTGAAAAACAACTCGATGAAGTGTTTGAAGATTTTAAGAAATTAGTGGGTTATAGTGGTATATGATTACTATCAAGAATAAAGTTTCCATCGCTAAGATGGAACGAGCTGGATTAGCTCTCCAACAAGTATTCAGTGCGCTAACTCCTGTTATTAAACAGGGTGTTTCGACGCTGGATATTGATAGTAAGATTGCGCAATTACTCAAAGAAAAAAACTTAGTTTCTAAAACATTGGGTTACCGTGGTTATAGGCATGTCAGTTGTATTTCGGTGAACGATGAAGTTGTTCATGGAGTACCACGAAAAGAGACGGTCTTAAAAGACGGCGATTTAGTGAAGGTTGATATTTGCGCATCGCTTGACGGGTATTGTGCCGATTCGGCTCGTGTTTATTTTATTGGAAATGTTTCGCCAGTTGCTCAAAAGTTAGCGGCAGTTGCTGAAGCGGCTCTTATGAAAGGAATTGAGCAAGCGCGATCCGGTAATCGTTTAGGTGATATTTCTGCTGCAATCCAAAAAGAAGTTGAAGTTCATGGTTTTGGAGTAGTTCGAGATTTTGCGGGTCATGGCATTGGTAAAAGCATGCATGAGGATCCAGAAATCTTAAACTATGGTAAACCAGGACAAGGCCCTTTGCTTCAACCTGGTATGACATTTGCGATTGAACCTATGATCACCGAAGGTAAATATAGTGTATATATTACTAACGATGGTTGGACCGTAAAAACAGTTGATAAAAGTTTGGCAGCACATGTCGAAGATACAATTGTGATTACGCAAGGCGAGCCAATGATCTTAACCAGAACAAATACGAAGGTATAAAATATATATGACTCACAATAAACGTGAACATAAACAAAAAGAAGATGTAATAAAAGTGGATGGCATTGTGAAAGAAACACTACCAAATGCTATGTTTCGCGTTGAAATAGAAGGCGGACATGAAGTTTTGGGACATGTATCTGGAAAGATGCGCATGCACTATATAAAAATTTTACCCGGTGATCGTGTGGCGCTTGAATTGTCGCCGTATGATCTAAAACGGGGAAGAATTGTGTTACGATATAAAACTTAATTACAGCGGGTAAGCTAAAGGGAAACTCAGATGAAGGTGAGAACCTCAGTAAAAAAAATTTGCAATAACTGTCGTATTATCAAACGTAAAGGTGTCGTGAGAGTAATATGCAAAAGAAACGCACGCCACAAACAACGTCAAGGTTAGATCTGAAAGTTAAGGATATTTAATGGCAAGAATCGAAGGTGTTAATTTACCGGCCAATAAACGTATTGAATACGCTCTTACATACCTTTTTGGTATTGGGCTTACTACATCACAAATTATTCTCAATAAATTGAAAATTGATCTCAATAAGCGCGTTAAAGATCTTACCGACGCAGAAGTTGCTCAAATTTCAAAAGAAGTTTCTAGTGGTTATATTACTGAAGGTGAACTTCGTAAAGAAATCACTCTGAACATTAAGCGTTTGCAAGAAATTGGCAGCTATAGAGGCTTGCGCCACAAACGAGGATTACCAGTTCGCGGACAACGTACAAAAACTAATGCGCGTACTCGTAAAGGACCTCGTAAAGCGGGTTCTGCAGTTGCATTGAAGAAAAAAGTAACTAAGAAATAATCGTTAATTAGGCTCAAAGAGGTATTGTCAGAATGGCATACAAAAAGAAAACGAAAAAAGTCAAAAGACAAGTTGATTCTGCCGTAGCGCATATTCAATCTACTTTCAATAACACATTGGTGTCGATTACGACTACTGATGGTGATGTTCTTTTGAGAAATAGTTCAGGTCGTCTTGGTTTCAAAGGAGCACGTAAAGGTACTCCATTCGCAGCTGGTCAAGTTGGTACTATTCTCGGAAAAGAGATGACCGCTATGGGAATCAAGAACGTTGAAGTAAATATGCAAGGTCCAGGATCTGGAAGAGATTCTGTAGTGCGCTCATTGCAAGCTTCAGGCCTTAATATTTCAATTTTGCGTGATGTGACTCCGTTACCTCATAACGGATGCCGCGCACCAAAGAAACGTCGCGTATAAGATTTTAAATTGCTACTAGGGTAATTATGGAAAGAAAACCAGCTCGAAATATGGATCAAAAAGATCGTGAGCAAACTTCAAAAAGACCAGCTCGTAAACAGTCAGAATATGGCAAACAGCTGAGTGAAAAGCAAAAAGTAAAAGAGATGTACGGATTGCGTGAAAAGCAATTTAGACGCTTCTTTGGTATCGCGATCAAGAGTCGTGAAGGGGTGCCAGGGGAAAATTTATTAAACTTGCTTGAACGCCGTTTAGATAATACGATTTATCGTCTTAAATTGGCTACAACCAGAACACAAGCACGCCAAATGATTGTTCATGGACATGTGCTTGTTAATGGACGCAAAGTTTATTCACCATCATTCTTGGTTGTGGTAAATAATGAAGTGTCACTTGATCCTAAAGTTCTTGAAAAGAAAATGTTCTTAGAACAAGTGGTAGATAAAAGACTTAACATTGGTATTAAAGTACCAGAGTGGCTTGAGTTGAATAAAAATGATCGCAAAGGCCGTGTATTGAGAAATCCGGTTCGCGCTGATATTCAAGTTCCAATTGAAGAACACTTGATTGTTGAGTTGTATTCTAAGTAATTGTTTTTGTTGTGTGTGATACGGTGATTTACCTGCTTTGTGGCCGCGGAGGTTAAATGGAAAAGAAAGAATATAAACCATTAACAATTCCTAAATTGAATTGGAATAAAAAAGAATTAACACCTACTTATGGTGAATTAATTGCTCAACCGTTAGAACCGGGTTTTGGTATTACCCTTGGTAATGCACTTCGTCGCATCTTGTATGCAGGCGTTGAAGGTTCTGCGGTAACTTCAATCGTTGTTAAAGGAGTTAACAATGAGTTTTCTTCTTTAACCGGTGTTGAAGAAGACGTAATGCAATTAATTTTAAATATTAAAAATATTGTAGTGCGTAATAAAGAAGGCAAACCGGGCAAAATGCATTTGCATGTTAAAGGCGAAGCAGTTGCTACCGTTGCTGATATTACAGCTGATGATCATATCGAGTTAGTAAATAAAGATCATGTGCTTGCGCATGTTTCTGAAGCTGGCGAACTTGATATTGAGTTCTTAGTTGAAGCAGGTCGTGGGTATAGACCCGCACAATGGCCTGTCGAAAAAGCATTACAAGATGATGGTCGTATCTATATCGATGCTATGTTCTCTCCCATTCGCAAAGTAATGTTTGATGTTGAAAAAACTCGTGTAGGTAAAGATATCGATTACGATAAATTGACCTTGCGTATTCAAACTGATGGTTCTGAAAATCCGCTTGATGTGGTTCATTATTCAGTATCAGTATTACGTACACAATTAGAACATTTCTTAGCAAGTTCTGAGATTCCATTTAATCTAATTTCAGCGACTACTGAAGATAACGTTGCCGGAGAACCGGTTGAACTCGAACAATTAGGGGTTAAAGGTCTTTCTCCTGAATTACTTTTAAAGCCGATTGAAGAGCTTGAACTTTCAGTAAGAGCACATAATTGTTTGATTAATGCTGGTATCAAAACGATTCTTGACTTAGTTAACTTAAGCGAAGACGAAGCGCTCAAAATTAAAAACTTTGGACGTAAATCTTTGAGCGAAGTAAAAGAAAGCATGAAGGCATTTGGTCTTTCTTTTGGTATGAATATCAAAGAATCTCAGTTGAAAAAAGCGTTAAAAGAACAAACGACAGAAGAATAAGTAAAAAACACATGGTTATTACGATGAAGATTCGTATAAAATCATGCATGAAGGTTTTGCAATCATGAGACACCAAAGCGGTAGAAGAAAATTAAACGTTAAGCCGGCACATAAGAAATCATTAATGCGTAATCAAGTGATCCACTTAATTACCTATGGTTCATTGACGTCGACTAAAACAACGGTAAAAGAAGTACAACGTTTTGCAGAAAAACTAGTTACTGTGGCACGTGAAGGTAATAACTTCAATGCGCGTCGCCGTGCATTGGCTATTTTGCCTTATAAAGAAGAAGCGTTGATCAAACTCTTTACTGAAATTGCACCAAAATATGCAACCAGACCAGGTGGTTATACACGCGTCATCCCTATGGGTAAACGCGCGAGTGACACTGCTACTATTGCACGTCTTGAGTGGGTATAATGCATCATGGTCCATCAAACGACCATTGCAACAATCAATGCAGTGCTTGATCAACTCCGGCCTATGATTATAGGTGACGGGGGAGACATAGAGTTTATTAAATACGAAGACAATATCGTATATGTAAAACTCCATGGTGCGTGTGTTGGTTGTCCTGTTTCAGGATACACACTTAAGTTAGGTGTCGAGGAAGCGCTGCGTGCAGAACTTCCCGAGCTTAAAGAAGTTGTGGCAATTGAATAAATTAAAAAGCCATTTGTTTAAAACAAGTGGCTTTTTTAATGTGCATTTTTTAGAGCATTCTGAGAATTATGGTTTGAAGCTTTTTAAATATTTTCGTAAGAACCAATTTTTTGAATCTAAATTTTTCACAATATAATAGCCATCAGATTTAATTGGCTGTTGAGCGGTAGGCACATACAGTTTTAAGGGGATTAATGATACAATCGCCTCTGACATCCCTACTATCGCGCCGCATTTAAAGCCATGAAAAATTGCATGCCGGTCTGAAACACGTTCCATGAGCTTATAGTATACATAATTGAAACCGAGTTCTAAGGCAGGTCCTGCTAAATAATAAATAATCTCTTCTTTTTTGCTTAAACTGTGTTTGGGATAAGAGACATTGCCGTCAATCAAATCGGTTAAAGTAACATTTTTTTTATTTTTTACTAAAAAATTAAGTGTTAACCCATGTCCTATATTGTGTATAAAAGCATGAGTTGCAACACACATAGCAAAAAAGCTTGCGCTAAAACAGGTTGTATATCCTATTTTTTGACACAAACGTGTTGAGATATCAGGTTCTGATGCGATTGCTTGTGAGGATAGAGCAAAAATAAACATACAAGTAAATTTTCTTAGACTCATTAGTCTCTTTCTAAAGAGGTATGATTTCCTGGTACAACTTGCCATGTATTTTTGAGCGCATGCAAGCCAACAATAGTCATTGTTGATGTTGAATGACCTTTGTAGAAAGGCTTAGATAGCCCAGCCTTAATATTTTGTATTAATGTTTTATTTGATGAATATTCAGAGTAAATATTAGCTAATTTTAACTGAATATAACAAGCTAATAATGCTGCAGCAGGGCCAGATAATTCGACGCAATTGAGAAATTTTTTATTGGTAAAGTTAGGAAAATTTGTTTCAAAGCATAATGGAAGTTTAATCATAGGTGCGGACTGCATTATAAAAGTGAGCCTTCCTTTTCCAGGATGATGTTCTTGCATGTTAAAAAATAATCCAGCTCGCGCAACAATGTTGTGACCAATTGCATGGATGCTATCTAGTATAAGATGATTTCCATATGTTTTAGCTACTGTTTTTAACGGTTGTGGTATGTTTATTGATAGTATTGGCATGATATACATGCTCAGTAATAATATAATTTTTTTCATTCACGGTCCTTGAATACTAACCTTGTTCAATAATCTCTACCATACTTCCTTGCGGTCCTTTTTCGATGACAAAATGGACCGGAAATTGGTTTTTCATGCTGGGTAAATGAGAGACGATGATGATTTTAGCAAAATCATCTTGAATCTTATAGAGCGAATCCATAATTGCTGAAAGACCTTCTTCATCTTGAGAACCAAAACCCTCATCAATAATGAGTGTTTGCAATGCGGTGCCTGATCGACGAGCAAGAAGTTTAGAGATAGCAATGCGCAATGCAAAATCTATTCTAAATGCTTCGCCTCCCGAAAAGAGTTCATAGGGGCGAATCCCGGTTGCATCAGATATTTTAATATCGAGTGTTTCTTTGGTGCCACCTTTTTTAAGATCGCGTAGTGATTCAATAAAGAGCTGGGTTTGATTATCGGTCAGTTTTGCTAGCAATTCATTTGTTTCATGTTCAATTTCAGGAATTACATCCTCAATTAGTAAGGCTTGAATGCCATCTTTACCGGTTGCTTGTGCAATTGCTTGATAATCATCGATCGTGCGATTGCAAGTACTTAATTCTTTTTGCTGCTGCGAATGCTCTTGTCTGAACTGATCAAGTTTAGTTTTTTGATTTTCTAAACTGCCTTTTTGTTCCAATAATTGTTCTTTTGTTTGGCTTAAAGCCGTGCACTGCTCAAGAATTGCTTTCTTTTGTAGCTCATTATTTTTTTCAGACGTTATTAATGTATCTTTGCCGGTAAGCTGCGTAATAAGCTTCTCATGATTTTTTTTAATAATTTTAAGGTCAGTGCAGAGTTTATTAATTGATTGAGTTCGTTGAGTTTGGAATAGTTGTTGATTTTGAAGATCTTTAAAAAGGGTGATTTGTTGTTCAATATGAGCAAAATCGTTACGAGCTCTTTGATGTGCTGCAGAATCATAGCTATCCTGGGCTAACTGTTTTTCAATAGTTGCCATGGTGTTTGTCAATGCTTGATAGGTGGTATCGTTTGCTAATTCATCTTTGTGCGAGTTTAACGTGGCTTGTAGAGCTACTGATTCGTTTTGCAAGGTTACACAAACAATAGAAAGCATTTCTTGTTGTTTTATTTGATGGGCTATACAATCATTTTTTTCTGTTTCATAACGAACAACAGTGGCATTCAAATCGTTTTGTTTGAGAATTAAGACCTGTTGTTCATTGTGTCTTTTTTTAAGCGATTCCAGATGTGTATGTTGCTCGAGCAATAACGGCTTCAATCGTCTAATAAGAGTGCTTAATCTGCTAAAATTTCTTTTATGTTCATGTGTTTCTGTCTCAAATTTTTTCTTTAAAAAGCGTTTGCGTGAGGCAGATAGATTCTGTTCGCATAAAGGGCAGCTGGGTGATTCTTCATCGTGAACCAGTTTATTTTTATGGTCAGCTGTTTGAATTTCAGTATTGAGCATGTTTGCCTGCGCAATCCAGCGTTGATAATGCTCTTTTCTTTTTTCAAACTGTTTTTCAATAACTTGTAGTTGTAAGGGAAGGTTTATATCAATTATTTGTGCCAGCTGTTGTTCTTTGCACGCATTTTGCAAAAGATTTTCAATTTTTATTAGTGCTTGCGTTAATTGTTCAATGGTTTGCTCACATTGCTTTTGTTCTAGTGATAGTCGCTCTAATGCAATTTTTTTACTGTTAATGGTTGCAGATTTTTCTTCATTGAATTGTTGTATTCGTGCAGCAATTTGTTCACGTACATTCAAAAGTTTTTGTTTGAGAGATAGCTGATTTTCAACCGATTTTTGATATGCGCCTATCGCATCAAT
>CAYSAX010000003.1:0-21726 GCA_964429045.1 uncultured Pseudomonadota bacterium | reverse complement strand
ATTGTATTCATAGTAATCCTTTAATCGTGGAACATTGAGCTTACTTTTTGTGTAAAATGAGGATTTTCGCTATATCCAGCAAATTGGTTTATTTTTTTGCCATCTTTGAAAAATACAAATGATGGAAATGCTTTTACCTCATATTTTTTAAATAAGAAGTCACCTGATTTATTATCTGATGCTGGTTGGCGTATTTTTGAACTTACCATTACAAAAGTAGTATCGGGAAGTGCATTGGCAGTTGCTGGATATATGCCTTTCTTTTTAAAAGCGTTACAAACAGGGCAGGTTGGATCATAAAAGAACACAACTACTTTGTTCTTACTCTTAATAACATTATCCAGAACAGATTCAGCAGCTACTTCTTGAATATCGACATGCTTTGCATATAAAAACGTTGCAAATACCAGTGACAGAGCGGTAATACCAAAATATTTCATGCATCGTGAAATGTTCATGTGTTTTCCTTTTTTAAATGTTTTTCTAAACTTTCATGCGTAGCGTCCATGCCCTCATCGCCATTGTGCCAATTAGCAGGGCATACTTGGCCATGCTCTTTGGTAAACAACATTGCATCAAGTATCCGCATGACTTCGCTAATGTCACGCCCAATACTGGTATTGTAAATTGATGCTGCTTGCACGAGCCCATCCGTATCGATGATAAATACACCACGCAATGCCACTCCTTCTTTAGGATCGAGCGTCATGTACGCAGTAGATATTTTTTTATTCACATCTGAGGCGATCGGATACGTGATCCCTTGAATGCCACCTTTATCGCGGGGAGTTTCTAACCATTTTTGATGTGAATACACTTGGTCAACTGATATAGCTATCAGTACTGTGTTTTTTGATTCAAAATCTTTTAACTTATCTTGGAATGCAAAGAGCTCTGTCGGGCAGATGAATGAAAAATCTGCCGGATAGAAAATTAAAATAATATTTTTACCAGTATAATCAGAAAGAGAGATATCTTTAATCTCGCCATTTATTACCGCTTTAGCAGTAAAAGCAGGTGCTTTTTGGCCTATTACGGTTAGACATTCGCTGGTGGCGTGGGTATATGTACTTACTATCATGATAGTACAAACGATTAAGCGCATCGCATGTTTTATCATCATAATTCTTCCTTTCGTTAGTATTTCTATTTGTTTAAAGTATCTTTAAAACAAAGTTATACAATTCTATATAAATTATACTATTTGTAATATTTAATGTGCAATGGGTTTCAAAAAGTGCTTTCATTACGGTGTTTTTTTGCACTTTTTTAATGTTCTGCTAGGCTTCAGAATCATCAAAGTTAGTAAATCCATTCGCTTAAATGCGTTTTTGGGTACTTAAAAGGGTTCTTGGCGCTGGTACCTTCGGTTTGCGGCACAAGGACCCTTATTCTTTAAAAAACCCTTTATTACAACCTTATTTCTCCTCTCGCTGATTATAATTTACAAATAGACAATAAATCTGATATTTTTATAACAAAGAGTGAGTATTAAGGAGAGTAGTGTGAAGTCTATCTGGAAAGGAAACATTTCCTTCGGTCTGGTAACCATCCCGGTTCGCCTCTATTCTGCCGTTCAAGAGCATGTGCTGGGCTTTAAACTTTTGCATGAAAAATGCCATACTCCCATCGCCTATAAGCGTTGGTGCGATCATTGCAAAAAAGAGGTTGGCTGGACTGATGTGGTTAAGGGGCTCAAGCAAGAAGATGGATCATACGTTATTCTTACTCAAGAAAAAATTAAAGAACTAAAGCCTGAAAAAACTGATCAATTAGCGATTATTGAATTTGTGAATGCAGATCAGATAGAACCAATTTATTTAGAGCATCATTTTTATCTCGGGCCTGAAAAGCAAAGCCAAAACGCTTTTTATCTATTCAAAAAAGCATTGGAACAGTCAGGTAAAGTAGCGATTGGCACATTCGTTATGCGCGATAAAGAGTATATATGCGTTATTAATCCTTATAGTGACACGCTCTTACTCACGACGCTTAATTATGCGTATGAAATAAGGCCCTTAGCAGAAGTTCCGAATTTAAAAACGCCAAAAGCACTTTCTGCTGGCGAATTAAAACTTGCAAAGCAGTTAATCGATCAACTCACGGTTAAAACATTTAAGTTAGAGCAGTTTAAAGATACCTTTGCCCAACAGTTAAAGGCGGCAATTAAAAAAGGTAAAAAACAAAAAGTTAAAAAAGTAAAAGAAAAGACACCCAGCAAAGTTAAAAAAGAAAAAGGTTCTTCATTATCACACGCATTGCGTGCAAGTTTAATTGCACCAAGCCGTAGCTCGTATCAGCCGCATGCTCGGGCAACTGGAGGTAAAAAAAGATGAAAATAAAAATTTTATTGCTCGCTTTGATATCTGTATCTATCAATTCATTCCAACCTCCGATAATTACAATCCCAGCTGACGTAAGAATAAAGCCATCTGCGGTAAGAACTCTTTTTCCAGATTCAACACTTGAAAAAGGTACAGAAGTTCCTACAGCAATTCAACCCAAACGTAAAATATCCGAATCAGAGAGTAGTTCAAGCTCAATTGACCCATTATTTGATTATTTATATGAACAGTTGCCTGAAAAAGATGCTGAAGCTTTAATCGATATTTTATTACGTCCAAAAACCATCCACCTGAGAAGCCAAACTTCCTTTGAAGATTTATATTGGATGAGCAATGATGGGCATGATTTACGTACGCTCGCTACTGATGTGATAGCCTTGCTTAACAAACGGATATACACAAAGTTAAAAAGAGATACAGAATTTATTACTCAGTTGGCTATCTTTTTATCAGAAAGATATTCTGGGATAACCTTATTACGTGCTATTATTCCATTTGCATCGTTACCTGCTACAACTCAGTTTATTACAGGATTGTTTAATCGGGTACCGAATTTGGAAAATGTGTGGTGCAAAGAGCTCAAAATATTAGAAAAATGGCTTGATACAGCCCAAGCGCCGACGGTTAAAGATCCTTTTTATGAAAATGGCATCTTATTACTTATTAATGCATTGCCAAAAAATCATCCCTTATTAACCAAAGATGATTCTTGTATTAAAGATCTTTTATTTCATGCAGTGAGTGGCAATTATGAGAATATATTTAATGCACTCATCAAAAAGGGAGCGAATGTTAATTGGAAAAATGCTCAAGATGAAACACCGTTATTAAAAGCTGCATTTAGAGCAAATGAATCAATGGTGCAAAAGCTGTTAAATGCGGGGGCCCAGGTAAATGTGCCAACCATTTTTAGTCAGACCGCGTTAGATTTTGCAAAGTTATCACCCTATGCCAATAAAGATACCATTATTAGAATACTTACTGATAAGGGCGCTCAATCAGGAGAATCTCTATGAAGTTAAGATATTTCTTTGCATTCGCATGTGTGATTAGTGCAATTATTATTGCCACTGATAAACCTAAAATAAAAATTGGGGTTAAAAGAAAAAATATTGATGATCAAGAGTTCCAAGAGCAAAACACAAATATTTTAGATGCTTTTTTTTCAACGATATATAACAATAATAGTGCGGCTTTTAATGCATTATTAAGGCGTTTTCGTATTGATATCAATGAACAGAATGATGCGGGCGAAACATTATTAATGGCTGCCGTGCACGCAAATAATATTGATATTCTTGATACACTTCTGCAACGAAGAGATCTTGATCCCGATATTTCTAATGATGATGGAACTACACCTTTAATGGCTGCAATTATTATAGAAAATGATGAAATTGCAGAACATTTAATCCATGGCGCTGCATCACTTAGTATCATTGATGATCAGGGCAATACTGCTTTGATGCATGCGGTTGAAAAAAACAATCAGTTACTCGTAGATCTTATGGTTGATTTAGGTGGCAGTACGATCGGTATTAATCTGCTGAATAATCAGGAAATGACTGCTTTAATGCGAGCAGTGCAAAAAGGCAACCCTAATATTGTCGCAAAATTACTTGATCAGCCGGAGATTGAAGTTAATACAACAAATAGCTCTGGTCAAAATGCACTTTCTTTGGCGCGTAGTTCAACTCATGCAAATAAAGATGCGATTATTAAGCTTCTTATTGCAAAAGGAGCGCGCGGATGATTATGAAAAAAGTAATAGTGCTTTTGTTAATAATGGTTACTCCGATTTTTGCTATGGATAAGCCTGTGCAACCTTCTGTTGGCCAATCTGCAGCAGAAAAAGATCTGGCATTTTGGATAGAGTTTATTCAAGATAAGATTGATCGCTTTGAAGGTTCTGATATCAATAATATGATAGATCGCATTTATAATACATTTGAACTTAATAAAAAACTCCCAATCTATAAAGAAAACGATCAATTTAACGCCGTAATGATCAATGCGCTTACGCAAAAATTTAATCGTGACCCCTTGAATATAGCAACTATTTTGGCGACACCTGCATCCGGTCGATTTATTAAGCAACATCTTATTTCAATCCGAAATGAGCCAATATCGCCCGATGTTGTTGCCTTTGTAACAAATTTTGTTAAATCAAAAATTGATCAATTTTCATTAGTGCCAATTAAAGAATCATTGCCTTCGATTAAATTGAGTGCCTTTGTGAATCGGGTTCGATTTTGGCTGCGAACACTTAATAAAGAACAGATATTAGATGAAAATGATGGATTTAATACATTTCTTATCGATGCTTTAGCTAAAAAATATACAATTACTCCTAAAGAAGTAGCGGCAATCATTAATACCCCTGCGGCACGCCGTTTTATTAATGAGCCAAAAACATTCTTTAGTTTATTACCTCTGGATATCATCAAAGTAAAAGTAGGCAACACAAATTTTGAGCAATTTGATAATGCGATTACTCGATTAAAGCTCATTGCTAGTCAACAGCCGGAATTGCAAAAAAAGTTATTAAGTGATGTTTATTATAATAGTAACTTAATAGAAGCGCTTGCAGAAGAATATGATCTTTCAATGTTTGAAGTTGCACTCATGTTAAATACGCCCGCATCTTTAGAACTATTTAGAAATAGGCCTTTACATGTGCGTCGTGATGATGGTAGTTCATTTAAAGAATATAGCGCCTCTGAAAAAATAAAGCATATTATTACCGAGCATTTGAAAAGAATGCTTAATGATCGTAGCAATCCTAATCTGCATGAAAAAGCAAACGATGCAATCAGATATGTGAAACGCTTTTTAGATCATCCATTAGCGAAAGAAAAGCAAATTTTCTCTCCTTCTTATAGCTTTTATTATAGTATTTTAATACCAATAGATTCTATTGAACGTGGGTTGGACAACTTTAAAAATAGGCATGATGGTAACCAGGATGGCAATGCGTGGTATAGAAATACAAATGTCACACAAGAATATTTAGATATTGCTATTCGATTTGCGCATCCTATTGCGCTGCAATCTATTATTGATCAGCTGAATTCTACCTACACGATGGAAAAAACATTAGCCCAAGCTTTTAAAGATAAAAATAAAGATGCGATTAATTTTATTTTAGATGTCTTTAATAATGGCAGTTTCCAAATTAATAAAGATACCTTTACCAAATATGACGATAGATTTGAAAGGTATGGAGATCGTTATAAAATCACTTTTGAAGAGTTTATCAATAGTATTATCGCCTATATTCAATCGAGTCGCGATTATACGATATTAGATAAACTTAAAAAAATCATGGTTGCTCAAGATCTTAAAATTATTGCAACTGAACTTCTTAAGTACAACATCGATCAAAAAATACTCACCAAAGAGCTCTTAAATCAATTTATTTCATTAGGGGCTGATCTTAATGAGCCGGATGCCAACGGCCAATACCCATTAATAAGAGCTGTCAAAAGTAAAAGTGCAAGCATGGTTGCCGAGCTGTTAGCAACCGGCAAAATCAATGTGCAGATTTGCCAAGATGGCCATAATGCACTTTGGTATGTAGAAGATACACAAGATATGAATTTTGCTGATCGGCAAGCGATGATTGAGTTGTTAAAACGTGCCGGAATAACTGAGGAGGGAGAAAAATGCGCTATTCAATAGCACGTAATTCTACTCATGCCAATAAAGATGCAATTAAAATATTCGCATTATTTATCAGTTTATCTCTGATAGGCATGGATATGCCTGTTTCTCAAAAAACAGCATCTTTACATGATCTAAAACCTTGGATTAATGAAATTAAAGCGGCAATAGAGAACACGCAACAGACTCATACTTTTATGAAGGGATATCATTATTCAGTTAATCAACTAAATGATTTGGTTACAATAATACGTAGCAGGATGAAAAAAGAAACATTGCAAGAGGTAATAGAGGAAAATGATGCTTTTAATCTATTTCTAATAAATGCTTTATCTAAAAAATTTAGTATTGATCCAACGTATGTAGCAGGAATTATTAATACGCCTGCTTCTCGACGTTTTATTAATGATCCAACAACATATTTAACTGTATTACCAGAAGATATACTAAAAATTATTCAAAAAATGAAAGCAGGAGAGACAGATTTTGATCAGTTGGATAATGCAATCATTCTTATTAAAGCATTCGCAAGTCAAAAGCCTGAGTTACAAAAAAAATTATTCAGTGATGCTTCTTTTAATAAGCAATTAATTAAGGAATTGACCCAAAATTATAAATTATCTCCCGCTGAGGTTGCACTTATGTTAAATACGCCGGCTGCATTAGAACTATTAGAAGAGATGCTTTTGCCAGATTCTGGTGAATTTGGAGGAAAAGGGTATGTTCGTTTGGAGGATGTGCGATCAAAGATAAATCGTACTATTAAAGAATATCTAGAAAAAATACTTAAAACTCCTTCAAAAAAGAATCAACAAGAAAAAGCACACGATGCAGTAAGATATGTTAAGCGTTTTTTAAATCATCCATTTGTGCAAAAAAAGAACGTTTTCCATCCAGACATATACGATTTTTATCTTCGTGATATTTTAGTACCTATCTATTCAATTGAATTGGGATTATATGACTTTCCAAATAGGCATGATAGTTTTCAGGATTGGTCTGCAAATGCACATATAACGCAAGAATATTTAGATATTGCAATCCGATTTTTTGCGGACCCTATTGCTTTGCAAATGATTGTTACTAAAATAAATTCTGGACGTGATTTTTCTGAATCAATTTATACTATGCAAAAAACGCTTGCAAAAGCTTTTAAAGATAAAAACAGCCAATCAGTGAATTTTATTTTAGCTGTTTTTATAAGAGTTCTTGCAGATGCCAATTTCCGCATCGATAAAGATACATTTACCAAATATGATAAAGAATTTCATAGCTATGGGGATCGTTATAAAATCACTTTCCAAGAGTTTATCAACAGTATTATCGCCTATATTCAATCGAATCGAGATTATACGATATTAGATAAACTTAAAAAAATACTGGTTGCTCAAGATCTTAAAATTATTGCAACTGTACTTCTTAAATACAATATTGATCAAAAAACACTTACCAAAGAGCTTTTAGCTCAATTTATTTCACTTGGTCTTGATATTAATGAACCTGATCAGAGTGGCCAATACCCATTAATAAGAGCTATTTCAAGTAAAAGTGCAAGCATGGTTGCCGAGGTGTTAGCAACGGGCAAAATCAATGTGCAGATTTGCCAAGATGGCCATAATGCGCTTTGGTATGTAGAAAATACGGAAGGCATGAACTTTGCTGATCGGCAAGGAATGATTGATCTTTTAAAACGTGCTGGGTTAACTGAACAGGAGGAAAAATGCGTAATTCAATAGTATATTTAATACTACTCTTTATGAGTTTTAGCTTGAATGCGTTCCAACCTCCTCAAAGGCCAACAGATAAAATGCAGATTTCACCGCAACAATTTCAAGAAGAAGCAAAGCAGGGATCATCAAGTTATTTATCATTATTGCCAGCTGATGTTGCTAGGATAACCAAACAATATGCATATCAAGGACTAGAAAATGCAATAACAATACTGAGAGAAAAATATTTAGCTGATCCGGCAGCACGAGATGCTTTTTTAAATAATCAGCTTAATGCAGCAATAATTATTGACTATTTAGCACAAAGATTTCCTGAATATGATAAAAATCGATTTTTGATTGCAGTAATGCTCAATACGCCTGCATCATTTGGTTTGGCGCTGAATTTAAGTGAAAATATTATTGATCATGCTAAAAGACAAGAAAACATCAAAAGACTTTATACAAGATTTTTCAACACTATTCATGACACTGAAAACATACTCCAAAGATATCTTCAAAATGCTGGCATAAATTATCAACAGGCAATCAGCTATCTGCAGGATTTCTTATCACGATTGTATTTTTGGAAGAATGAAATAGCAATTTGTTTTGATGATAAAGATTTTTCTTATACTTTGAATTTGATTAGATATGCTGCATTAGCAACTATTATCGATAGATTTGAAAGTGAGCTGGCAGCAGAGGGACAAATGTCTGAGTTGAGAGTTATTTTAGATTCTGCGGCTTCAGTAGGAGATCTATTATTAGCAAGTGAGCAAGATCTTACAAAGAATCTACTTATACAGAGATATGTTAAAAAAAATAATTACTGGTCAAAAGCCAACGGAATAAAAGCATTTAAGAAGCAACTTATACAAGCGTGGAGAGCATTACTGCTCGATGCTTTCAGAAGTGCTAACGATGAAAAAATAGTTAAATTGTTACGCGCAGTGTACAACCAATTAGAGTCTCCATCTCCTTATTTTAAAGAATATTTCCTCACGCATATTATATCTCCCTTAACAGATTATTTTTTAAGATTGCCTTCAAATGTTCTTACTCAACGATATCAAGACATTCAGTGGTTATTTCACTATGAAAGAGAACTTGGAGATCTTATATCAATTGAGGTGATCAAAAAGGCCACAAATGCGGAGCAAATAATTACATGGCTTAATTATATAGATTTACCGCTTAATTTTACTATGCCAACGGATATGGAATTAGAGGAAGTACGTTGGCTTCGTGATTTTCCTTTTCTTAAATGGATGCCTGATATGGCAGGAGTAAACTCATGTCCGATTCGTCCACTTACACCGGAAGAAAAGTTTGAGCGCGCAGAAAAAATTAAAAATCGTAGCGTTAGATTTTTACTTGCTGTAGTGCAATCGCCATTTGCAAATGCCCAAGCTCTTGAAAATCTTATAGCGCGCGGTGCCGATATTAATGGTGCTGATGAGCAGGGCGTTACTATCCTCATGCATGCGATTAAAAATCAACGTTTTGATATGGCAAATGCATTGCTTAATAACGCAAATATTAATGTAAATACATGTGATAATATTGGCCATAATGTACTTTCATACGCGCAATTCTTACCTGCGAGCCAAGAAAAAGATATTTTAATTGCGACGCTTAAAGAGCGCGGCGCAAAGGAGCCTGGAATATGCGTAATTCAATAGTGTATGTATTACTGTTATCGTGCTTGAGCGCAATAGGCATGGATAAGCCATCTCAAAAGCCCGCTGATCCTAAAAAATCCATGCAGATTGCTCCAGAAGAGTTAAGAGCTTTAGCCGACAAACATTCTAATAGTTACTTGCGATTGTTGCCGGCAGAAATATTTACGATGGTAGAGGAACGTGCATATAGTAATCTGGCACAAATAATCCATGCAATTCGAACCTCATATTTAAAACATCAACTGTATAAAATACTTATTTTGGGACATCCAGGTGCTAATAAAAGGTTAGTTGATGTATATAAAGATAAAGTTAAAACTCTTAATCTGCCGGTAGATATTAATTTAACTGATGAAGAGGTTGTTGCGATTTTGCTTAATACTCCTGCCTCTTTTGATCTTATTAAAAATAATGTTACAAAGTTTAGCCCTCATCAAGCAGCTGCCACCGCGATAAGTCCACAGAAAATTGCTCTTCTTTTTATGATCTATGCAAAACAGGCGCAGCTTAATTATCAAGAAGCGGTAGAGTATGCAAGAAATTTATTATTAAATATGCAGTCGATTAAGATGTGGGATTCACGAAAGTATACAAAAGAAAGTTTTGAACTTATGGTGATGAATTTCTTAATGGCAGAGTATGCACCAGTATTAAATGCTAATCCGTCTATTTTACCTGAAATTCAAGTATTGGTAGATTTAGGTGCCAGCAATATTATTTCACGACTAATCAGTTATGGTTCTGAGGCAAACGCAGACTGGGCTTATTTATACACTCAGTTAAAAAATCGTTTAGGTGAAAAACCTGAAATTGCAGTATGCACTTCACTTGCATTGTTATTAACGCACGCATTGCAGAATAAAGATCATTTAAAAGTTGAAACTATTTTAAATAGTATTTTCTATATTGCGGTACTTGACCAAAGGTTTGCCGATTGTTTTTCTGGAAAACTAAAAGGAGAACTTGGGGCATCACTGGTTTATTATTTAATGGAATCGGATGAACATTCTTTACCTTTCAACGAATCATTGCGGCCTCAATTTATTGAGATCCTATGGAATCATGCAATTAACAGCTCCGGGGTAAATGCGCAAAAAATAGTACGATTTCTTTTATGTTTTAACTTAAACGTTGGTTGGAATATTCCTCAGAAATTGTCGTTTGCATACCCAGTAGATGCTATGAGGGAGCAGGCTGTGCAATTAAAAAAATTGCTTAATCAGTTTTTATTGGATGTAATACGCACAGGGCTTGCAAATGAAAACAACGTAATTGTACTGCTTAATGCAGGAGCTGATTATAACCAAGTTGATGCGCAAGGAGTCACTCTTTTAATGCATGCAATTCAAAAGGCTGAAATTGGATTAGTGCGTATTCTTTTAGAAGAGAAAGATATCAATAGTAAGGTGTGTGATAAGCAGGGCCACAATGCCCTATGGTATGCACGCAATCTAGAAACCGATATGGCTACTCGCTTAACAATCCTTCAATTGTTACAACAAGCAGGAGTAACTGAGGAAGAGGTATGCGTAGTTCAATAATAATATTATTACTATCGCTCCATTTCGGATTGTGGGCGTTCCAGCCGCCACAGGAGATCCAAATATCCGAGCAAGAGTTAGCCACCCAAGTACGAAATAGGCAAAGTTATTTGTCGCTATTACCGGTGGATATTACTCGCGTAGTAAACCAATATACTCATCCTAATATAGCTAATGAAATAGTCAGAATTAGAAAGCGATATTTAACCGATCCAAATCCGGAAAATATGTTGAAATTTTTAAATGATAAAGATTTTAATCAAAAAATAATTGATGATTTAGCCCATAAAACTGATGAATCGAATAGAAAAGTATCGCTTGCCATTATGCTCAACTCCCCTGCATCGTTTGAAATTGCAAGTGAAGATAAAATTTTTGAAAAAAGTCAGGCTATTCCTAATTTTAGAATTTTTACATACGTTTTTGCTGATTATATTAGTTCAGCAATTATTGATTGTGAGCAGGTGCTCGAGTACGCTGACTTTTATAAAAATAACATTAGGTTATTTAAAACTCGTTTATTAAAAGAATATCAAGAGAAAAACCAAGAAACAGTTCTTCAAGAAAGCATGCAAAAGATCTTAGAACGACTTGAGTATGAAAGTATTACTGATATTGATAATCTGATGCGTTTAAAATTAAAGCAACTTACTAAGGAGCGAGGTTGGACATGCGCAATTCAATAATTTACCTCCTTCTTTTAATATCTTTAAACGTGTTGGGGATGGATAAGCCGCCTCAAAAGTCAACCTATGTGCCGCCAGGATCTGATAAGCAAATGCAAATAACTCCGGAACAGTTCATGCAAGAATTTATAAGGCCCAAAAGTTACTTATCATTGCTTCCAAGAGAAGGTGTCCCCGACTTAATAACAAAATATGCTTATAACACCGTAGAAGAGGTTATTGCTGCAATAAGAGCAGACTATTTAAATAATCCAGCAAATAGAGATTTCTTTTTAAATGATAAAGATTTTAATGAAAGAATGATTGAAGGCCTGCTAGAACGATTTGGTTCTTCAATGCCAAATTTTGGTTTGTCTTTTGGACAATTTATAGTTGTAGCTGCGATGCTTAATACCCCCGCGTCATTTGAGCTCATTAGTCAGACTGCTTCTGCCACAAAGCACGACGAAAGGTTGATTCCAACTTTAATTAAGGCTTATGCAAAATACATATCTGGGGCATCATTAAGCTATCAGTCAGCGATCAGTTATACACAATCATACATAAGCAATTTTCCTGAAATGCTAAGACTAATTAAGACTTCTGCGAGCTTTTCAGAAAAAACAATAAATGCTTTTATAGATCACGCATTGGGTAGCATTGCACAAAGGTTCAAAAATGAGAACAATGATGCTATTCCTGAGATAAGAATCGCTATGGATGTGGGATTAGATCAAGTTTATTTTTGGCTTTCATGGTTAATTCATGGATCGCATGAGCGTGATTATGATGGCAGGGATTTCGATCACAGAACCATGCTTAGTAGAATTAAGAATGCCACATTTAGAATTGCGCTGTGCGATCAATGGTCACAGCTATTAACTCAAGCCATCGAAAAAAATGAACATGATAAAGTTGTATTTTTATTAAAAAGCGTATATTTAAATTCTAGCAATTTAGCAAAAACCCCAGAATGTTATACGAATAAATTAAAAGGGGTCTTAGGTAATAAGCTTGTGGGCTATATCTTTTCCCAGATCGATAAGATTGACCAAAATAATCAAGAATATTTACACTATAGTCACCATGGAGGGCCAACGCGCACGCAAGATTTCTTTGATGTTCAGGTATGGCGTGAAGTTGTAAATTTTCTAGTACTAGATGCAATAAATAATCCGCAGGCAACCCCACAAAACATACTCAAATGGATGGGTGTTGCAGATCTTGATTTCGATTTGAACCGTATCATGCCTCCTCGACATGAATTAGATGGAGTCAAAGAGGCTCTGAGCAGAGGGTATCAAGGTGGTTATTATGCCATGAATGCCTCAGCAATTATGGCACGGTATAACAAGGCCCTAGCAGCACAAAAACAAGCGATTGAATTACTTCTTACGGTAGCAAAATCTTCGCATATGAATGGAGCCGTATTAAAATATTTATTAGATAAAGCAGCAGATCCCAATGCTGTTGATGCAGAAGGAATCACTGTCTTAATGTATGCTATTCAAAATGCTCATTTTGATATGGCTAATCTCTTACTTGATAAAGAAAATATTAATATCAATGTATGTGATAGCAATGGCCATAATGCTCTCTCATTTGCAGGGCTTTTGCCTGAAAGCCAAGAGCGCAATGCACTTATTAAACGACTCAAGGATATGGGTGCGCAAGAGGAGGGTGTATGCGTAGTTCAATAATAAATTTACTGTTATTTATCAGTTTTAGTTTGCTTGCATTCCAACCGCCTGAACAACCAAAATCAAAACTTGTTACGTTTGCAGGGTTGCATCAAGAAAGAGAAACAAACAAAAAAAGTTATTTATCATTATTGCCTGTTGACCTTCTCAAAAAGATACACGATTACTTGCCTAATAATTTAGAAGAAGCAGTTCATGCAATCAGATCTAGTTATTTAAATAATCCAGCTAAAAGAGAAACATTCTTGAATGATGAAGCATTGAACGAGCAATTAATTAATGAACTTACGTTACGATTCCGGGTAGATAATAGTGATCATATTGCTGATATATTCAATAAAAAAGCAGCATTACAATTGAATACTCCTGCATCTTTTACCTGGCTTAGAAAAAGGATACCAGAAGATAAAATTTTAGGAGCCGGTATGGTATTTGAATTCTTAGAAGCTTATTTAACGAAATTAAGATTCAATTATCAGCAATCGTTACAATATGTAAAAAATTACTTGGAAAATAGTGAAAGATCTAAAGTTGCTGGAAATTTATCTGGTCTAACACTTGCGGTAGTTCAATATTTAATTAAACACTTTAGAGAATCGCATGAACATGTTCTCATCCCGGAGATAGAAGTTCTCGCAGATATTGCTACAGAGGGAGCGAAAAACTGGATAACGCTTATTTTAAAGAATCATTCTGAATATCCACCTGAGAATGAAAGATTTTTAAGGGTATTATTGGAGAGTCAAAGAAATCAGTTTGTACAAGGGCACTATGAACCGGTACGCAATGCTGTTTGTCTCTCATTGTCCAGTTTATTAACGCTCGCACTACATAATAATGATCATGAACGTATTCAGTTTATCAAAAATATTTTCGAATCGGTCAGAGAGCCTCACCCATCCTATAAAACATGTATTAATGAAAGATTCAAATGGCTTTTAAACCCAAACAGTGAGTTGGCGGTAGCACAATTAGTTGATGCAATTACTCATAAACACATTGATGTTATTAGAACATTGCTTGAAGGGCCTTATGTTAATGTAAATGCTTGTGATAAACAAGGCCATAATGCCCTATGGTATGTGCGCAACCTTGAAACTGATGTAGGGACTCGTTTAGCAATTATTGGGCTGTTGCAAAGTGCAGGGGCAACTGAGGAGGAAGCATGCGTAGTTCAATAATATCTCTTTTGCTTTTAATCTGCGTTAATATCACATGTATGGAAAAACCGCCACAAGAGCCGGCAAAGAAAATACAAATCTCTGCGCAAGAGTTTGCGCAAGAATCTAAACGTGCAGAAAGTTATTTATCATTGTTACCAACTGATATTACTCGAATGGTCAGACAATATGCGTATGCAGAACTTGCAGATGTGATCACTGCAATCAGACATGATTATTTAACTGATGAGCTTAACAAAGATTTATTTTTACATGATCCGGAATTTAATAGAAAGATTATTGATGAATTAATGCAACGATTCAAATTATATGCAATGGGGAAATTTAAAGTTGGGTTAATGCTTAATACACCGTCATCATTTAAAATTGCTTCTGAGATATTTTCACCAAATCTACATCAATATTTATCACATGTTATTGTAGCATTTACTCAGTATATCCAAAATACAAGTCTCAATTATCAAGAAGCTATAAATTATACTCGCGAATTTCTCTATAATATTCGTGAACTTCTTAAAAAATCGCATCCCCGTGACCTTGTGACTGAATATGATCCATATCCCTATATCGTTGAGCAGAATAAAAAAGACTATAAAGAAAATTGGATCCCTTATTTTATAAACTCGATTGTTACCGTTATTGCTAGCAAATTTATATATGAGCTTGAGAAAGAAAAAGTACGAGTGCCTGAAATTAAAGTTGCACTTGATATTGGCGATGAAGATATGCAGGAATGGATTGAGTGGATTATACAATTAGTCTACGATCCATACCAAAAGGATATACCGAGCGCAATAATGCGCTTTAAAAATAGAAATTTTGGGATGCAGGCTGCCCTTTTAGGGCGTATAGTAGATCCATTAGGTTCTCCAAATAATCTCTTGTATGATCAATTTAAAATTGCCGTATGCAATGATCTTACTGATCTATTAATGAAAGCGTTGCATGATAATGAGCATGAAAAAATTGTCCTTCTCTTTAAGCTAGTAACAATACGAAATGATAAGGCATTATCTGGGTGTATTGAAGAAAGGATACAAGGAAATTTAGGTGCGCAGATTGTTGAGTATTTAATTAAGAATAACTTTCCTGAAACAATAGTATCAAAATTGTATGTAGGTTCTCCCTTTGCCTATCTTCTGACACTGCATCTTATCAATCGAGCTCAAGCTACTCCCGGATCTGTGCTGCAGTTTATAAAAGCAGTAAATCTCATTTTAAAATTTAAAAAATACGATTATTCACGTGATGATATTAATTTGCTCCGAGTTCAGCAAGATGTGGGCTCTGCAATGCTTTTAGGGCAAATGAGGCAATCTGAAGTTGCGCGGAAATATGGTATACAGATTTTATTAGCCGTTGTTCAATCTCCACGCATGAATGAGGCAGTGCTTAAAGATATTATTGAAGGTGGAACGGATATAAATGGCGCAGATGAGGAAGGTATAACAATTCTGATGCATGCTATTAAAAATGCTCGTGTTGACGTTGTCCGCATTCTGGTGGAACAAAAAAATATAAAAATACATGCATGCGATAAAAAAGGCCATAATGCTTTATGGTACGCCCGAAACCTTGAAACTGACATGGCTACACGTTTAGCAATTATTGAGTTATTGCAACAAGCCGGTGCAACTGAGGAGGAAGCATGCGCAGTTCAATAATCTTAATCTCGGCAATTTAACAGAACGGTCTCTTCATTCAGCTTAAAAATTGTCTTAATCAAGTCCTGTTGCGCTTCGGGTGATAAATTTTCATACCAATTTTCTAATACTTGCGTTAAAACATCTTGAGCATCTCTGGTTGGCATATTTTTACACATCTGTACCACCACATTGGCAATACCCATTATGAATGATGCTATTGCAGGACCAGCAACGGCAGGATCTGATGGATTTAAACTTAATTGAGCAATCGATTGGGCCATCGTGCCAAAGCTTGCCAAAATCACTTTTTCATCTTCATCATCATCCTCTTGCTCGCTCTCTTGCACAATAACGGCAGGTTTTGGTTTAGGCTTTTTCACTCGTTTTTTTGCGATAATATCTGAGGTGCCAATTAAACTGAAAATTACTATGAATGATAATAATTGCTTCATTGTTATCTCCGAATTTTTCATAATTTTTTTAATTAGAAGCATTTTAGCATAAAATGATGCTTCGACAAGCTTCCGTCTTCGCCAAGGCTACGCCGGACAGGCAGCATGAACGGAGTAGGTGAGACTTTGTTTGAGAATGGTTGGTTAGCAATATACATTAAAGAACTATTTTATTATCCGCTAAAAAAAGATTCTAAGTTAGAAAGATTAAGCTAAAGAGAAGATTGACAGAGCTCGCGTTTGTCGCCCGATGAGAGGCGCATAACGCGGCTAGTCGTTCAGAATTCGTATAAAACGTTTAATTCCTGATTGTCGAAATGAGTGTATGAACTGAGGGCCAGCGTAGCTGGCAAGAGGTGAGTTGTGTTTCGACAAGGGATTCTTAAGGGTTCCCCTTAAGTGCACGAGGTCCAGGAGTGGTTGCAAGACCACATCCTGGTCCCCACTGGAAAGCGATTAAAAAATATTTTTTTTAAAACTTGTTTTTACTCATCCAATAAATTCTTGGATTCAGAATTATTCTGCTTCTCTTCAAACACCAGAACTTGAAGCACTCGTTTATTACTTGCTTTTTGTACTTGGAAATAATAACCCTTAAACAATAAGCGCTCACCTTTTTTGGGAAGGTGCTGCAACTGTTCGGTAATAAATCCACCTAAAGTAACGGAGCCTTCAGTTTCAAAGGTAATGTGCAATAAATCAGTAACATCTTCTAATGGAGTACTTGCATCGATAAGCCATCCGCCTTGTTTAAGGGGGACAATGCATTCATTTTGTGGCTCAAGTTCATCACGTAGATCGCCCACAATCTGTTCAAGTACATCTTCTAAGGTGATAAGGCCAGTTATGCTTCCGTGTTCGTTTATAACCACTGCTATATGCATATGTTTATTTCTAAATTCGCGCAGCATCTGATTTACTTTGATCGATTCAGGGATAAACAAGATAGGGCGAATCAGCTCCGAAAGCGGTTTATCTTCATTTTTGGTTAAACACATGAACACATCTTTCATGTGTACCATGCCGATAATATTATCACTTTTAGCTTCATAGACGGGTAGTCGTGTAAATGGATGCTCCACAAAGGTTGCGAGCGTATCTTTAATCGTTGCATCTGAAGTGACTAATACAATATCGGTAGCAGGAACCATGATCTCTTTGACCGGTGTAGTTCCTAATTCGAAGATATTTTGAAGCATCTCATTTTTTTCTTGTTCAATGAGACCTTTGCCGTAAATATAATCGATTAAGAATCGAATTTCTCGTTCAGAAGATACCCATTCACCGGCACTTTCAGTTTCTTTAGTGCCACCGATTTTGTTAACTACAAAACTGGTAAAGCGATTTAAGAAGGTAACCAATGGATAGAACAGATAAAAGATAATGTTTACCAACCATAATGCTGATCTGAATAAGCGTTCGCTTCTTCCTTTTGCCAAATTCTTAGGAATAATTTCCCCAAAAATTAAGATGGCAATGGTGGCCAATGCGATGCCCATAGAAAATCCTAAGCCACCAGAAAGGTTAAATCGCTTAAAGATCGTTTCCATGATATTGGTAGCAAGCGCTGCTGTGGTAACATCTGCAAGACTATTACAAATCAAAATCGTAATGAGTACCCGATGCGGATTGGTCTCTAATGATTCAAATAATACCTCATAGCGGCCATGGCTTTTTGCAAGCTCTTTTAATTTATACAGACGCAATGCGGTAATACTTGTTTCAAGAAATGAGAACAACGCGCGCAAACAGAGCGCAATAAAAAAACAGATTATAGGAAATGTTAGCGAGCTACTCAGACTATCCATGTGTTTTTTCTAATCCTTTATTCAGTATCTGTTGATGAATCATCATCAACGTCTGTATCTGGTTCATTATCATCAAAGAACTCTTGATCAAACTCTTTTTCAAAGAATGTTTTGAGTTTCTTGCTGCGGGATGGATGGCGCAATTTGCGTAATGCTTTAACTTCAATCTGACGAATACGTTCACGGGTTACTGAGAAATCTTTACCTACCTCTTCAAGAGTATGTTCAGAGGCAACATCGATTCCAAAGCGCATCTTTAATACTTTTTCTTCACGAGGGGTGAGTGTTTTAAGTACTTCACGTACGCGTTCTTTCAGATCGTTATTAGCAACAGTATCTGATGGTGAAAAATCGGTATCACTTTCAATAAAATCCTTAATAGATGCATCTTCAGAATCACCTACCGGTGTTTCTAATGAGATCGGCTCTTTAGAGATTTTAATGATGTTTTTGATCTTCTTTTCATCAATATTCAGTTCTTTTGCTAATTCAGCATAACTTGGTTCGCGACCATGTTCTTGAATAAAGGTACGTTTAATCTTATTAATTTTATTAAGCGTTTCAACCATGTGCACTGGAACACGAATAGTACGTGACTGGTCTGCAATGGCACGAGTAATCGCTTGGCGGATCCACCAGGTTGCATAGGTTGAGAACTTAAATCCACGCTCGAATTCAAATTTTTCAACCGCTTTCATCAATCCGATGTTACCCTCTTGAATTAAATCTAAGAAGTGTAATCCACGATTCACATATTTTTTAGCGATGTTTACCACGAGACGTAAGTTTGCTTTAGCAAGATCATCTTTAGCGCGTTTATCTTTAATTTGCGCAGTCATGAGCAGATTAAAGTTTTTAAACATCACATTTTGCGGCATACCCACTTCAGCTTCAATCTTTTTAATACTCTTGATTGAGCTACGCAGATTGCGTTCGATCTCTTCCATAATGGAGCGATCTTCTGCCGTAGTATTTGGCAGATTTTGATATGCTTTTAATTGATCTTGAGAGAAACGAATAATATCTTCTTTCTCTTTAATCTTCTTAATATATTTTTCCATCTTCTTAGCAAGCTTTTTGATTAGCTTGTTAGAAAGCTTGATGGTACGGATTGTCAGAGCAATCTGTTCTTTGTTTAACTTAACTCTCTTGAGCATCTCATCTTTTTTAGCTTCAGAATCGAGTTTGCCACGATAGCTTAAATAGATGCGCTCTTCATTGGCAATCAGATCCTTGATGGTATTGATTGTTTGCAAGAGAGCTTTTTTCTCTTCTTCGATATTTGGTGAATTTTCTTCATCAAAGTCTGAGAACTGAATGATATCTTTAAGAGGAAGGCTATTTTGTTGTAACTTTTCGCCAATGAGTGCAAATTCTTTATGGATCACCGGAAAGCGTGAAAGAGAATCGATCGATTCATTTTTGCTTGAAGCGATCTTTTCAGAAATAACGGTTTCAGTCTTTTTATTGAGCAATGGAATTTTACCAATGTCACGTAAATAGCATTTGACCGGATCGGTTATTTGAGAAGCCCCGATTTCTCGGACGGTTTCTTTCTCTTCTTCGTCAGCATCTTCTTCACCTTCTTCTTCATCAAACTGATCAGCTTGAAGGTCGATAGAGCTTTCGAGTTTAGTTTTCGTATCAAGACGAGCGCCTTCGCCTTCTTCTTCAAGTCCTGAAAGGGAAGCAGCTTCGCTTTCAAGCTCATCTTGCATGATTAAATCGATATGTTCTTTCTCGAGTGTGCGCAGAATATCATTAATCTCGATTTCTGAAAGATGGTTTTTGTCACCAAACTCAATAATCTCTTCATAGGTTAAAAAGTTGGCGCGTTTGCCTTTCTCAATGAGTTCTTCAATAAGCTCTTTTTTGAGATCGGTAATAGAAGATTTAGTAGCGACTTTTTCTGATTTTTCAGTAACCGATGTGCGTGCAGCATTTGATGTAGTCTTAGCGGTTGGCTTTGTTGTTGGTTTGCCAATCGGTTTTGCTACAGCCTTTGGAGCTGCTTTTTCGATAGTAGGTTGAGCCGATTTAATGGGAGCTTTAGTTGGTTTTACCGGTTGTTTAGCAGGAGCAGCCATCTTTTTTGGTTTTTCGATTTTTTTGGGTTTAGATTTCACGGTTACTTTTTTTTCGACTTTTACTTTTTTACTTTTTTTACCGGTCACTATTTCGGTAATTTTTTTAAATAATTTTTTCATGGCTGACCCCCTACTCAGGTAATATTATTTCCTATAATTTTCTTTTGCAGATCCATTAAATTCTGCATAATTGCTGCAATCTCAGCTTGATTGCCGGTTTGTTTGGCTGCTTCCAATTTTATTTTTATATTATTTACAATCACTTTCCAATGTTTTTTTTGTAATTGAACAATCAACTGCTCAAAATAACCCATTTGTATATCTTCTTGGGTTTCTAACAGCATTTTGCTGACGCATTGTTGGTCAATATCATTGAGTGATTCAAAAAATTGAATAAAGCCAAGTGTGGGCACCCGTTTTTTTTCTTCCTGCAGTTTTTTTATTATAGCGCAGAATGGTTGTGGAAGATAGGTAACCAGAAACTCTTCGTTCTCGGTATTTACCAATTGTATGTTGTTCATTATAGCAAAAAATATTTTATTTTCTAGCGTAGTCGCTGTCTGGCTGCCTGTTTTAACAGGGATGGGGGTAATGGGGCGGGGCGCTGGTTTTAGGCTGGTATGGGTCGGTTGGGGTTGGGCAAGGCGCTTTAATTCTTTCTTTAAGGAGTCGACCGGTATTTTAAGGGCGATACTGGCATTTTCCAACAGGATGTCCTGCTTTAACGGATCGTCGAGCTTGTTAATCATGGCGACTATCTTGCGGGCCACTTCCAGCTTTTCGCTTAAACTTTTGCCAACGAATCCTGTGGCGACCGTCTCTATAAAGAAGCTAAAGATGTCCTGGGCCTGTGCAATGAGCGGATTTAGGTCGTTTTTCCCGAATAAAAACGAAGCAGGATCCTGATCTTTGGGGAGGCATACTACTTTTAGATCGATGCTTGCCTGCCAACAGAGCTGTCCAATCCTTAAGATGGCTTGTTGACCCGCATTATCCCCATCATACAGAACATACAGTTCTTGGGCATAACGGGCCAAAACATTTAGATGATCGAGGGTGCAGGCGGTTCCAAGGGTTGCAACGGTGTTGATAAAACCACTTTGAGCCATGGCAATGCAATCGGTATAGCCTTCAACTAAAAACACTTTGCCGGTCTTTTGGATCTCTTTTTTTGCGCGATCAAGACCAAAAACGAGCTGACCTTTGGCAAAATGATCATTTTCATGGGAGTTATAATATTTAGG
>CAYSAX010000002.1:0-23582 GCA_964429045.1 uncultured Pseudomonadota bacterium | reverse complement strand
TATTACGGGTGTTTGGTTCAGCCCCTAAGCCTAATAAACGCTGAATTTGCTCTGGTCTGTTGTTAGCAGCAGCTTCCATAAAACGTGACCCTAATGAGCCTGAAGCGGGGGGATTTCCTGCATAAACTGAGCCTAAAAAGAGACTAAACACAGGTATAAAGAGTAAAGATTTCAGCCTGAAAAACATAAAACTCCATTTAAGAGTATAAGTGCCTGTAGGTACATTCTAATGTTATATTCTCAAGTTTACCGATTTATCGAATTTTGTAAAATTGGTGTTGACTTTTTTGATGATAAATACATACTAAACCTTAATATAAAAACCGTTCGTGGTGAGTTTATCGAACCATTCGAGCGTTTTTTGCCAAATTGTGGCACCCTTCGACTAGCTCAGGGCGAACGGGCGAGAAAAGATAAATAATTCATATTGTAATAATGCATTAAAGGATTGCGATGGCAACGAGTAAAACCGGTGGATCGACGCAGAATAATCGCGATAGTCAAAGTAAACGATTAGGTGTAAAGCTTTTTGATGGCCAAGTAGTTACTGGCGGAGAAATTATCGTCAGACAACGTGGCACTAAGTTTCATCCTGGCAAACATGTTGGTATTGGTAAAGATGATACCCTTTTTGCAATGGCTCCAGGAACTCTTAAGTTCCATTTTGGACCAAAACGTCGCACTTTTATTTCTATAGTTCAAGCTTGATTTTAGTAATACGCACCCGTCGGTGTTTTTATCTCCTGTCTTAGCAGAGATAAAAGAGACATGGATGAGTTTTCTCATTTCATGTTAGGTATTCGCCAAGCATAAAATAGATAAAATTTTTCGATTTATAATGCAGTCAATATCAAAAAAATTGCAGTAGCGGAGAGCGTAATGATTAATTTTCTCAAGTATCGTTTTGTGTATGGAATGTTCAGCCTCATGTTTTTATTAGCCTCTTTAGGGGTTTATATCTACAAGTGGCAAACGCGCGGTTATACTTTCGTATATAGCGTTGATTTTACTGGTGGTACTCAAGTATTGCTTAAGTTTCAAAAGCCGGTAGATATCTGTGAGCTTAAAGATATTTTAGAAAATAATGGATGGAAAAATCCTATTACCCGCGAATTCTCTGCTCCTGAAGAAGTCTTGGTACGTGTGAGTGAATTTTCAAATGATCCAAAAGGCCTTGCAGAGCGTATGCGCACCGTAATTGAAACAAAGCTTCCTGACAATCAGGTGACCATTCTGCAAAATGAAGCAGTTGGTCCGGGTGTTGGGCAAGCGCTGCGTTGGAACTTCTTCTGGGCAGTGTTGATTGCGCTTATAGCAATATTGATTTACATAGCGATTCGCTTCTGGTCATTTGCATTTGCAACTGGCGCGATTGTAGCCTTGATTCATGATCCGGTTGCGATTTTAGGTGTCTTTTTAATGTTTGATCGTGAAATTTCGATGAACGTTATTGGTGTGATACTTGCAGTGATCGGTTACTCAATTAACGATACGATCGTTATTTTTAGCAGAATTCGTGACAATTTAGTGAAAATGAAGGGTGCTACGTTATATGAAATTGTTAACACCAGTATTAACAAAACGTTGCGCCGCAGTGTATTGACCAGCTTGGCAACCGCATTGACCGTATTGGCGATGCTTATTTTTGGTGGCGAAGCCTTAAGAGATTTCTCATTGGCCTTGCTTATTGGAATAGTATTCGGTACCTATTCTTCTATTTATATTGCAAGCCCTGTGATGATGTGGTTATATAAGGAAAGCAAATAAGGTAAATAAAAGCCTTTTTGTTTAACTTTTAAAAATACTTGAATATAATCAGCCGATTGTGATAAATTTGTTACTAGTAGAAATACTCATCGTGTTTCTACTAGTCTTATTGCCTTTTATTGGTTTCCCCTACGCTGCATAACTGAATTTTAAAAATTTAATAGATTCTAGTATGTCCTAACCCCATATTTTTAAAAATTACATGGAGCTTTTTAATGATTTTTGTTTTTAAGAACATGTTTGCTTTAAGGAGATTTTGATGAACGATCAAGATCCAAAAGTTAAAACACCTGTTGATGAAACACCAAGTTCATCTGAGCAGCAACTTCCTGTTTCTACTCAATCTACAACGACTTCCGTAGCACCGGTCGAATCCGCTGCTGAATTAAAAGAGAGTTCAGCTCCTGCGTCAGAGAATAAACCACAAAGAACTGGTCGATATTATCAACGTGGTGGCGAACGTCGCTCTTATAATAGATCTGATAGATCTCCAGCGCAGTCTCAACCAAGAGAACAAGCACGTGACAATGAAACGCAACAGCCTCAACCACAACAACAACCACCGCGCGAACATAGAGAGCCTATTGCGCCACGCGAATATAAAGAAAATCCTTATAAAGAACAAAAACCCCTTCCACCACAACGTCCTCCGATTGTTTTAGAAGAGCTTACGGTTGCTGATTTAAATATCTACGCTAAGCGCTTAGGAATTGTTGGTGCCAGCCTTTTAAACAAAACAAACTTGATTGAACGTATTCGCTATATCGAAGCGCATCCTGAAATTGAGATTGAAGTTGAAGGTGTTTTAGAAAAATTACCGGATGGTTTTGGATTTTTACGTTCATCATATTATGATTACGTATCTGGACCAGATGATGTTTATGTGTCCCCTTCTCAAATTAGACGCTTTAACTTGCGTACCGGTGATACGGTTGCGGGTGTAATTCGTAAGCCTAAAGAAGGTGAAAAATATTTTGCGTTACTCAAAGTAAGTAAAGTAAATTTTGAAGATCCTGCATTGGCAGCTGATCGTCCTAATTTTGATCGCTTATCACCATTACATCCAAATAAAAAATTTAATCTTGAATATGATCCAAACTGCATTTCAACACGCATCATGGATCTGTTTACGCCGGTTGGTAAAGGCCAGCGTGCCCTAATCGTTGCACCACCCAAAGTTGGTAAAACGATGCTCTTAAAAGAGATCACCAAGGCGATGATTGCAAACCATCCTGAAGCAGTCATTATCATTTTGCTGGTTGATGAGCGTCCTGAAGAGGTTGCTGATATGAAGCGTACGGTGCGTGGATCAAGTGCGCAGGTAATCAGCTCAACATTCGATGAATCAGCTGATCGTCATATTCAAGTTGCTGAAATTGTTCTTGAAAAATCAAAACGTTTGGTTGAAGCAGGCAAAGATGTCGTAATCATCCTTGATTCGATTACTCGTTTAGCCCGTGCGTATAACACCATGGCTCCTTCATCCGGTAAAATATTAACCGGTGGTATTGATGCGAATGCATTGACCGGGCCAAAACGATTCTTTGGTGCTGCACGTAACACTGAAGAAGGTGGTTCATTAACGATTATCGCTTCAGCGCTTGTTGAAACCGGTTCTCGTATGGATGAAGTAATTTATGAAGAATTTAAGGGTACGGGTAATATGGAAATGCATATGACCCGTAAACTTTCTAACCGTCGTATCTACCCTTCATTCGACCTATTAATGTCTGGTACTCGTCGTGAAGATCTCTTGCTTCCTGAAGATGACTTGAATAAAGTTTGGGTATTGCAGAAGTTCTTAGCAACTATGAATACAATCGAAGGTATGGAATTCTTAATCGATAAGATGAAGAAAGCTAAGGCCAATCGAGAATTCTTAGAATCGATTAACAAGAAAACAACCGGAACGAACGGCGATAAATAGCCTTTTGACCCGCTTAAAATACATAAAAAGCCCTTGAAGGAAACTTCGAGGGCTTTTTTATTAAAAAAAATGTTGCAATGGTAATGTCTTTGTATATACTGCTGTATATACGTTGTATTATTTTAACATCAATTTTAGGGGTCAGCTTATGTTAAAAAAGCTTTCTAAATACGGTAACAGCACAACTTTGGTCATCGATAAGGCCATTCTTGAGCTTCTTAATATGGATGAATCAAGCATGGTAAAGTTGGCAACGGACGGGAAATCTTTAATTGTCACTCCCGTGAGCTCTGCGACTAAGGAAAAAGTATCTTATGCTCCAGAAGAAGCATTTCGGGTGGCAGTGCGTACATCATCATCTAAGCAATTAGAAAACCTTTCGGTAACTAAAGAACAGGTGGATGCGATGATGCCGGCAATGCAACAGGACTTCAAAGAGGCTTTTGATAAACATAAAAAAACTATGGAACTCTTTTCTAAGAACTTCGAAACAAATGAAGAATTTAAAGAGTCTTTAGCGATATTAGCTCAAAAATATGATCCAGTTACTCAAGCAGAGGATTATGTTAAAGAGTTGAATAAGTTGAAAATTCAATTTTTCCCAGAGTTGGCAGAATTAGATAAAGATCTACAAGCTATCACACTCAAATATGATGCTTTAAGTAAAAACTAAAGTTGTTAATAAACAAAGCGCTCGAGGTAACTCTCGGGCGCTTTTTACTATTTAAAATTTAAAATACCTTTTTCATTAATTACGGTATTAAATTCTCCAGAGAGTAATCTTATTTTTTCTAGAATTTGATCTGCAGTTTGTCCTTCGGCCTTATTGACTTGCATGTTGCTAATAAAAAGTGGCGTCAATTTTAGCTGCGTAATTTTTACTTTGGTATTTTGTTTTTCTAATTCAATTTCAAAAAATAATGCCCAATCATTGCGTAGCGATTCGGTCACTGCATAGTCATCAACAAAATCGCCAGTATCATACAAAATCAAACCATTCTGATATTCTTCGATTCCCTGAAATACGTGGGCACTATGGCCATGCAATATATCAACTCCTGCATCAATTATTGCATGTGCAAAATCTCTAAACTCTTGTGTTGGTCGTTGGCGCATATTGGGGCCCCAATGGATACTCAAAATGATAATATCAACCTCTTTGCGTATTTGAGCAATATCATCTTGGATCGTTGCGATATCTCCAATTTGAAGATAATTAATTCCGGGTTTTGTATCGGTTGCCGCCCACTCTTGTGGGTAATCCGCATATCCAATAATGCCAATGCGAATACCATTTTTTTCAAAAATGATTGGCCGTTTTGCTTCTTGAATGTTATTTCCGGCTCCAACATGTGCAATGCCATCCTGATCCAGTGTTTGTATTGTTTCGATTAATCCCGATTCTCCAAAATCGAGGATGTGATTGTTAGCGATATTGACTGCATGAATGTTGCCAATTTTTAATGTTTGGACTTTATTGGGATCAGCTTTGAAGTTAAATGTTTTAGGAACTATGTCTGTTGAGGTTGTCAGTGTTGTTTCTAAATTGACTAAATTAAAATCGGTATTAGAAAGCAATGGGATTATATTTCCCCAGGGATATGAATAGCCTTTTTGAGTAATGGTAGTATTTACCAAACGGCCTAACATGGTATCACCACCTAATCCAATACGGACCATGGCATAATCCCTTTTATTGGTATAGATACTTAAGATAATAATTGAAATGCTTAGAATAATTAATAATGCTTTCTTATATTTCATAGTTTTTCTTTTTTTGAAATATTGAGTGGCTATTTTATATATGTTAGTTTCACAAAAGTATTAAATGTAAAAAACGGATAATTATGAAAAAAATATTTTCTTTCTTTTTATTAATGAGTTCATGCGCAATTTTTGCAATGGGAACAGAAGAAGGCGAAATAAAACAATTGATTTATCCCAGCGGTGATAGTCTTACTTTTACTATAAACGAACGAGAACTTTCTAAACATGTTGTTCCTGCAGATAAGGCAAATGTATATGTGGGAAAAATGAATGATATGAGAAATTTGCTTTCCAAATCAGAAATCGTGCAGCATGCTTTAGAGCAGTTCCAATCAGTATTAGTTAAAGAAACAAAACCATGGGAAGATGAACAAAGAATGATTAAAGCAGGTGTGAAAGAATTGGTAGATGTGCATAGTAAAAAATTAGCTGATCTTTCTCGAGACATACAAGCTATGGAGAGAGCTGATCGTACTAAGTTATTTCCTATCGTCTACGTAGAAGGGATGGATCCAGAATTTGAAAATACAATGAGTTGGAACAGTGCGCTGGCAGAAAAGAAAGAAGTTTTAAAGAAATTTGTTGCGGCGCAAATAGTTTCATCACTATTGCAACTTGAAGAAATTGAAGAAGCGCATGCAAAAGTAAGAGAAAAAACTGCTGGAGCAGTTAATCTATAATTAATATTCAAAATAAAAAAGCGCTCGAGAAAATCTCTGGGCGCTTTTTATTTTAATATATCTAAATTTAAATCAGAAAATTTATTTTGAGTGGCTTTATAATTGCCTACAAATGCAATCATCGCGCCATTATCGGTGCAGTATTTGGGAGATGGTGCAAAGAAAGATAAGCCTTTTTGTGCGCACCAGGCAGCAATATTCTTTTTGATAAACTGATTGCAGGCAACGCCTCCGGCAAAAGTGACTGCTTTAATATCTGGATGTTCTTTGAATGTGTGTTCAATTTTGTTAATAAAAATATCATTGATGCAAACGAGCACTGAGCTTGCCACTTCTTGTTTTAACTGTTCATCATCAATTTTTAAAAACGTTTTTGTTTTTAAGTCATACGCATTCTTTTTAATTAAATCGTAAAGCACGGCTGTTTTTAATCCAGAAAAACTAAAATCCAATCCCTTGCTCATGGCACGCGGATATTTAAAGTAATCTTTAAAATCTGCTTGGCCAGCAAGTTGTTCAATCTTAGGGCCACCCGGATATTCAAATCCCATAAAGCGTGCAATTTTATCAAATGCTTCCCCGGCAGCATCATCAACCGTTTCGCCTAACATTGTATAATCTCCCAAACCACGCACTAAGTATAAAGCAGTATGGCCGCCTGATGCGGTTAAAGAAATGTGAGGGAATGGAACATTGTTCTCAATAAGTGGAGAAAAGGTATGGCCTTCTAAGTGATTGATGCCGATTAATTTTTTATTATTAATCCATGCCAGTGATTTTGCAAAGCAAACCCCTGCCAGCAATGATCCAGGTAGTCCCGGTTTGTGTGTGACTGCAATAACTTCAATATCATTAAGCGTAACCTGAGCAACATCTAAAGCTTCTTGAATCATGGGATTAATTTTTTCCAATTGTCTGCGTGAAGCCACTTCGGGCAATACGCCGCCAAATTTACTATGATGGGCTATTTGCGAGTAAAGAACGCTGGATAAAATACCCATATCTTCGTGATAGACTGCAACTGCCGTCTCATCGCATGATGTTTCGATACCTAATGTTAAGCGCGCCATCTTTATTCCTAGCTGGTCATCGCAAGAACGGTTTTGGTAGTCGGATTAATTAAAAACTCTGATTGAATTGGATCATGAATTGTATCGGTGTGTAACGCTGCTAAGAACCAGCGATTAGAAATATCATGAAGTTTAGCTTCGGATCCGGTGAGCTTGAGAATATCAGATCGGATAGTAATTTTAGGAAACTCAATCATGTTGCCACCATCGATTGATTGAATGTAATCGGGGTGATAGCGCACAATAATCGTATCATCAGGAATACGGCCATCTGCAAGATTTAGATTGATTTCACGCACAATCCAGGTGTACTCAAATGGACTGTTTTTTTTCTTTTTCTTATCTTGTGTTTCTACTTTAACCAGTTCCATACCAAAGAATTTATACGGGCAATTCTTTTGAAGCTTTAAAAAAGGAACGGTATTTTCATGAGAACCGAATTCAATGGAGGGTGCTACCAGCAGATAGAAGAATGTTCTTTGTTTGTATTCGGGAATATTAAAGGTGATCTTTTTGCCTACTTCATCATTTTCGCAGCTGATTTTGCGGCCAGAGTAATACACACGCACACTGGGGATCATTTCCAAAACTGAAGGAAACTGAATGCTACCTACAAAAAGACCTTTGCCATACCCATATGCCTGAGCGTCATGGATTGATATGAGGCCTAATAAGAGAAGAAAAATCATTTTTTTTATCATGGGTCAGACCTCTACATTGCTCTTTGTTAAGCCGATTTACGGTTTGAGCATATTTAAAACCAGATCTAGTTTACAAGCTATTTGGCTAACTACTCTTACTTAGGGTATACTATACCAAAAGTAAATTTTTTTCACAAAAAAGCTCTGATCTATTCAGGTGGTTATAATAATGGTAAAACATGCGGTTGATTTTGGTAAAAAGCTGCTTCTTGCAGAACGTACCCCTACAAAGCTCGCACTTGCCTGCTGTGTGGGAATATTTATTGCCTTTTCGCCGTTAATCGGGGTTCATTGGCTACTGACCATTATTTTAGCATGGATTTTTCGGCTTAATATTGCAGTGGTCTATGCTGCTGCGCATGTAGTCAATAATCCTTTAACTATGGTTCCGCTGTATTTATCAGATTATGCTATGGGACTTTTTATCACTAATCGGATATTAGGCGTCGATTTACTTCCGTATAATCCTTCCTGGATGCAGTGGCTTAATATTAAGCTATCATGTTTGAGTATTCCTAATCTTTCATTGTGGGCATTCTTAATTGGTGGTCATGTGTTAGGGTTACTCGTGGCAGTTTTAGCCTATTATCCCCTTTTATTATTTTTTAGAAGAATTATAACTCATCATCCACCAACGGTATAAAAATGAAAGTTGTTGCACAGAATAAAAAAGCTTTTTTTGACTATGAGATTCTTGATCGCATGGAAGCGGGAATTGTCTTGCGTGGTGATGAAGTGAAATCATTGCGTGCTGGCAATGCATCGCTGATCGGCTCATTTGCAACGGTTCATGATGGGCAACTTTTTTTACTCAATTGCAATATAACTCCCTACTCTCAAGCATTTCAACCCAAAAAGGATGATGCAACGCGCAGTAGAAAACTTCTTTTAAACAAACGCGAAATCAATCGCTTGATTGGTGATATCTCTCGCAAAGGAATTACGATAATCCCTTTAAAAATATATTTTAACGATCGCAACTTAGTCAAAGTTGAGCTTGGTCTAGCCAAACACAAAAAGGCGGCCAATAAAAAAGAATCGATTAAAGAACGCGATATCAAACGCGAAACATCACGCGAACTGCGCGGAAGATATAAATTTTAAACTTTAACATTATCATTTCCTTTGTTAGTCTACGCACGATAGTTATGATCTAACTTTTTTGCAAAGGATATGATAATGAAGCACATATTCTCGATTCCATTGTTACTTTCTTTTTCATTAATATCTGCCATGGACAAACCGTCTGGGGTAGATGAAAAAAAACCAAAGTGTATACTGCCTTTTTTGTTGCCTTTGGCAGCAGCAGGTAGTTCGGATGGAGCTTACTTAATAGCCGGTTCTCCCAAACAAATAATGATCTGGGAAACAGAAAACTATACGGCAAAAGATACGATAAACTATGAATTTGGCGCAGAAAAAATGGCTGCAAACCCCACACAAGCAGATCAATTTGCAGTTGTGAGTTCTCCAGGCAATCCGGTGAGCTTGTGGAGTATTAAAGGCGCTAATTGCACCGCTGAATTAGGCGTAAAAGATATAAATAATAAAATTAATTCAGTGGCAATTAATGCTGCGGGGACTCGGCTGTTAGCGGGAAATAATAATATTTGTGAAAATTGGGACATTCAGACTCAACACAAACTTCAAGTAGTTCCCCGTGCAGGAACAGTTGTTGATGCACAATGGAATCCCGTGATGCCAGATTCTATTGCAACTTGCTCAGTCAGAGAGGGGGCTCAACCTCTATCGATAGTATTTTTATGGGATCAGCGCCAATCATCAGATCCGGTAGGTTCATGTACTTTGCCACTTGGTGTTAATATCATGCGGTATAATAATCAAGGCACTCAAATAATATGTTCTTCTCCAGGGCAATACGCAGTGCTTGATGTAAAGAAGATGGCATTATTGGAATATCTAAGCATCGATGGTAAGCAAAAGAGTAAAACTCCCTTACATCCAGCACCCGGAAAAACTCATAATGTAAATTCAATGTTAGTGCCATCAACAGCAACTGATCTTTTTTTAGCGGGTATTGATGATGGAAATGTTATCACTGCAGATCTTACAAACCCTGCACAATTTGGGCATTTTCAGGCAAATTCAAATCCTGATGCAATATATGGTCTTGTTTTAAATACCCACAATCACACAATTGCTACAACATTAATGGGGGCGGGTTTTGTAAAAATATGGGATGCATCTCAATTGCAAGAAAAGTTAGAACAAAGAAAAAAAGAATTAGAAGAGAAAAGAACTCGAAAATGTGAGTTACTGTAACAATAATTAAGGTTTTGTAGATGAAGCATAATTTTTTTTTGGTCATAGTAATAAGTGTATCGTTTTTACCGGCAATGGATGCTCCATCCAAACAAGCTCATGTAGTACCTCCGATTATAAAAACGCTGCCCATAGTGGGACCTAGTTTTGTCAAATACACACGAGATAGCCGCTATTTAGTCAGTGGCACCAACTATAAAATCTATGTAACTGATACACAAGAATATCAAACAAAATGGAATCCCAGTTTACCATCTACCAAAGATAATCTGGCTGGTGTGAATGATTTGAGTGCTGCCAACCAAATAATTTCTACTATGGCTGGAAAACCAATAGCTCTTTGGGATATTCCGACAGAAATATCATGGGATTTAGCAGAAGTTACTAAAACTGCAGTTTTGCCGGTATTTAATAATAAGGGCGATCAGCTAGCGGCAGGACAATTTTTTGATGATCTTACCCAAGATGAAATTGTAATTTTTGATTTGAATAGCAATAAATATATAGCTCATTCTAAAGCAGGACCTCTTCCTTACGGAGTTTGGAATCCTCACGATAATAATGAAATTTGCGTGGTCTCTGGTACAGTTGAAGGTCCTAAGAAAGTGCAAGTTTGGGATCGAAGAGCCGATAAGTTACGTCACATAGCAGATTTTACTACTAATTTTTGTTCTACTAACTGGAGCAATGATGGAAAATTAGTTATAGGTTGCCCCGGCTATTTTGCTGTGTGTGATGCTAAAGCAGCAGCTCAATTAATGTATTATAATTTACAGGGTAAAAAAATCGAAACTCCTCCGGTAGTGAATGAAAATACGCCAAGTCCACAAGTGCTTTATTTTATGAGTGGTGAAAAAATGAAAGTTTTCAATGCTGCTTTTTATGGTAATATTTTTTATTGTGATTTTGAGGATCCATTACAATCCTTTGATTTCCCACCGGTGGCTAATTCAAATGGCAATATGTGTAACATCGATATATCCCCTTCTGGCAAGCAATTAGCGGTGGCAAATTTCTGTTTATCAGAAAATGGTGTGGAGATTTTAGATATTTCACAAATTTCACTACAAAAAAAAGCTTTAGCTGAAGTTAAAGAAACAGTAAAAGAACAACAGCAAGCAAAAAACAGATATTGGGGCACTTGTAACCAGCAATAAAAAAGGAACAAATAATGAATTTTTTTAAAATAAATATTTTATTTTTGTGTTGCAACTTTGTTGTGTTACATGCAATGGACAAACCTATCATTCAAGTGGTGCCACCGCTGATCAAATCCTTTCAAATACCGGGAAATATTCAATCCGGAATGTTTTACACCCCTGATGGGAAACATTTGCTGGCGAATGTGCATATATCACCAACAAAGAATGTATTACAATTAATAAAAACCGATTACTATACACAAGTTACCGATATACCTATGTCATCAGCACCATCATATATTGTTGATGTGAGCCCTGATAGTGAATATGTGGTTACCGCAGATGATATGGGCCCATTACACCGTTGGAATATTAACGATGAGCACGTTGAGCCTATTCCATACACTCAGCAAGCGGGAAATGCCGCTTTTGATATGAACGCCAAACGGTTAATGGTGAGCACACCTGATGGGGTCTATGTATTAGATTTAGCGAGCGAAACAATTATACATAAACTGGTGAATTCAGAGACGTGCAGTGCAAACTTTGCATGGAATGTATGCAACACAAATGAAGCTGCTCTTTGCTATCTGGGAGATGATTGGAAAAACACAAAATGGGGAATATGGGATTTAGTTGCTGATAAAATACGTCCGTTAGCAACTGTCACGCCGCAATTAACGGGTAGTTTCACCTATAGTAATGATGGTAAATCATTAGTAGCGGGAGCGCTTAATCAATATGTGCAATGTGATATTAAAACTGCGGCGCTCGCTTATTATGCACTTAATGGAGCTAAAAGTACTATGCCGTTTCCTACGGCTAATGGTAAGTCATTGTATTCATCGCAATTACTTCCAGGTAATGGAATGAAATTTTTTGCCGGAACTGACAACAATGAAGTAGCATATTGCGATACTGATGATACTTCCCAATCTTTTATATTTAATCCAGAATCCAGTGATACTACTGATCCTGTTTTAGCAATTGCACTTAACCTTTCTCAATTCTGCAAGCAACTGGCAGTACCAACGCAAAATGATCAAAATCAGTATTTGCTAAAAATTTACGATCTTAGCAGGCAAACTCGCCTAGCAGATGAGCGCAAGCAAGTAAAAGAACAACAGTTAAAAGTGCTAACTGCTGAAAAACCGAAATCAACATGGTTTACAAACTGCACCCAGCAGTAAAAAGGAAATAAAATGAAAATTAAAGTAATAAGTTTATGTGTTGTTGTTAGTACCATTGCACTCAATGCGATGGATCGATCAGTGAATGATCCTTATGAAATGAAGGATCGACTACATGCTTATCTATCTTCTAAAGCTAAAAATAGAGGACTTTTGAATCCTGGGACTGAACTTTCAAAAATCGTACTACAAGCTGCAGTGCTTGGCACAAATCCTACGATAATTCAAAAGGCAGATTTAAAAGATGATTGGGCATTATGGGCAGATTATGTGCCAAATAATAGTGCCTTAGTTGTTTCATTGCAAAGTGGTATTGGCATATTTGATCCTACTACGTTGAAATTAAAACATACCTTTAAACAGCAACCATCAGAAATTAAAGCAAGTCCTAATAATACTGAAATTGCCCTATCGGATACCGGTTGGGTGTATCGCTATGATATTGAGCATGGCAAAATTATCGCAAAAGTTGTTGAACTGTGGGGCGATGACATGCAATATAATAATGATAGCTCGCAACTATTAATTGGCTCTGCTAATGGTGTGTTTGATACAAAATCAGAGCAAAAAGTTGCTTCTTGGCCTGCTGGTCAGTGTGATGCACAATGGAATCCTGCTGATAATAACCAGATTGAAATCATTCAAGGGCAAGCAATTAATATTTTTGATATAAGAGCCCAAAAATATATACAAACTGTGTCGTCTCCCGTTCCAGTAGCAGTAGGGCGTTATACCAATTCAGGTAACAATATAGTAGTTAGTGCTGCATCACAATTTATTGTTTGTGATGGACAAACTGCAGCAATACAAGCGTATTATGATAGCAATGGAAATAAATCACCGAACAATCAACCATTCCCTGTGCCAGCAAATCCTACCTATGTTGATTATTTTTTTAATATGATGCCGCAACCAGGTGCGCAAGGAAAAGATATAGTTATTGCAGCGCTTAACGATCAAGCACGCACGATGGTTGGATTTGATTTAGCACAAACCACACCGCTTTTTGATATGCCTAACACGGGGCCAGAAATAGTTGGACTTAGTGTCTTAAGTCCCGATGGATTAAAAATGGCAGAGATTCAGATGCAAAATCCGCAAATACAACTGTGGGATATTTCAAAGATTACAACTGCTGCACGTAAGTGTGCAATTCTATAAATTGGATTATGAATGAATAATAAAATAACTATTTTTTTTATGGTATGCAGCGGTGGATTATTATATGCGATGGATAAAGTAGAAATAGAAAACCCTTTGTTAAAACCGAAATTACTTCAAGAGGTTGCAGTCGATTTTCCTCAATCAGCACGGTTTACTCGAGATGGTAGTAGTTTAGTGCTTGGTTCTTCTGCATGTAAATTTTTGGTGTATGATACCTCGAATTTTACACAACCAAAGTTAACGATACCATTAAATTTTGATAATTTTTCTACCGATACCAGTCCCATGTTACCGACGTGTGCCGTAATTGGTAATAGTGATTTTCCTGCTAGTATTTGGAATATTAAAGAAGGAAAAAAACTTGTTGATTTGCCTGATGCTACTACATGTGCCTTTACTATTGAGTATAGTAACGATGGGACCCAGGTTTTGACTGCAACACCACAAGGGTGTCAGATTGTAGATCTGGGAACAAATACTGTTACGACGGTAAATAATTCTAACATGGCTGCAGCGCGTTTTAATCCAATGGATAACAACATGTTGGTTTGCGCAACACTATGTCCTGAGCAAACATCGTCGTCTGTAATTTCGCTTTACGATTTACGTACCAGTAAGCCAGCAACAGTATTTGCCAATACATTGCCCGTTTATGGGCTGGAGTTTAACCCTAATGGTTCAAAGCTGGTGAGTATTTCTGCGTTTAATTTTGGAGTCTGGGATGCTAAAAATGCAGCGCTCATTGAATACATGAATACTAAAGGTAAAGAAATAAATAAACCAGTTCATGTTCCAAAAACTAAACCAGTGATTTATGCAGATAGTTTAGCGTTTATGCCAGGAACTAATATTTTTATTGGCGCAATGGATACGGGTAAAGTAATTATTTGTGACATTGATAGGACCAAAGAAAGCGTACAATTTGAGCTAGTAAAGGGACAAGTAGCAGATGCATTTGCTCTTGATATTTCTCCTGATGGCAAAACATTGGTTACCGGTTTATTTGAACAAAATAAAATGCAAATTTGGGATATTTCTATGGTAAAAGAAGCGTTAAAAGAAGAATATAAAAAATCTCGAGAAAGACTTCCGCAATTTAACATTGAAGGTGATGATATTACTCATGCAGCGGTTATGGAGCAAGCGTTTGGCATAACTGTGACTGATACTAAAGTGCCTGCTTCGAATTTTACGTTTAAATGCTCAGTGTTATAAAATAATTTTTTTGACTCTCATTAATACTCTGTTATGGTTAAAGAAAAATTCCAAAGGATATTAATGAGAGTTATTTTTTTTCTTTTATTGTTTCCGATCAATATGTGCGCAATGACCGGTAAAGAGGTTAAAAAAAATCTGTTGCCCTATGTTACTTTAAATGCGCAAGATTCAGTAAGCGTATTGCGATTCACTAAAAGTAATTCTCCAAAAATTGTAGTAGGAACTAAGAGTGTAAATAATGAATACATTAGCTCTTTAATGTACATATTTAATTCTGATGGCAAGATGGTGGGCACCATTACTAATCCCGATGAAGTAAATTGTTTAGATACATCTGCAACCAATGAAACTGAATGTGTTTCAGATTGTGGCAAGAGCGTTAAAATCTGGGATATAGAAAAAATGAGACTTAAGTCCGAGTTTTTAGTAGCTGAAGATAATTTCCCTATCGTTTCTCTTGAATATAATAAATCAGGAGATCAAATTTTATGTGCAGAAGATAACACCGTAAAAATTTGGGATTGTAAATCTGAAAAATTTGTTAAAGAATTGCTTGCGCACACTGGACTGATAGAATGTGCCTGCTGGAGTCCTGATGATAAAAATATTGCAACGGTCGGCACCGATAATACTATTAAGCTATGGGATAGTACTACTGGTGGCTTAGTTAAAATGGAAACGCGTCCGTCTAGTAAAACAGGTAAATTACGCGAAAGTGCAAATGGTAAAGAAATAGGATTTTCAAAAAAACGAACCATCGCGTTTAATAGTAATAATGATTTAGTTTGTGCTGATTTATATCTGTATGTTTATGAGCCTGGCCTTGGATTTTCACACGCTTTTAATTTTGAAGGCAAAAATGCTCCTATAAAAGGGTCTCATCTAGGATTAGCAAACAATGATTCAATGCCTCAAGCACGATCTTTATCATTTATTCCCGGCAATCCTGATTATATTATTGCAGGAATAAATGATGGTACCGTGTGCCTCTGTAATCAAGTTGATAGCGCACAATCAATGGCACTAAAAGCAATAGCGAATAATGTTGTTACAGAGGATACTGGTAGAGCGCTGGGAGTGAGTCCTGACGGTAAAATTCTTGCCGTTGGTTCATTTTTAGAACAATCGGTTCGCTTATGGAAATTAGATCAATTGATCCCCGGTAATGGAAGTAGTACATCAATTCAATCTGAGCAATCTGCTATAAGAAAAACACAGCCTCAATGCTGCACAATCAATTAATGTGTTGACTCGGTGCCAATAACTATTTATTGTATATCTTATCTTTGAAATTTTTGGGGGCGTATTTGGTTTCGACGTGTGATTGATAATTTTGAGAGCATGCCGAGCGTTGATTAAGTGCTCGTTAAACAATTGATCGAAAAAAGAAATGCAGACATGCATATCACTGCTACACCTAACGTAGGTGCTAGCCTTTCAGCTTTAACTTTTGCCTCAGCTCAACCATTAATGGTTCCAGCTTTTGCATAAATTAATCTGAATTTCTTATTATCCTCGCGTGTCTATCAGTTTGGATAATTCGTATTAATCAGATAGAACTGCCAAGCAAGAATTAGCAGGATTGTAGCTTGGTTCGTACACTATAATGTCTTATTAGTTATTGCTGTGTCTCTGAAGCTAACTAATTCGTATATGCTCAGACTAAGCATGTAGCGCTTGAAGTTTGATATGATGCGGACATGGGTTCGACTCCCATCGCCTCCACCAGTCTACGCTTATCCGGGCCTTCCGGCTCGGCAAGCTTCGCCTGGCTGACGCCAGATTTTTAAAAGATTTCCTTATAATAAATTTTATACACCAAGGTTCTATGAAACATTTAATGGTTATTCATTGCTTTTAATTTCTAGTTTTAGTTTTTCTATGTCTCCTTCTTTACAAGTGCACATCCGATCTGAAAAGGAAAACAATTTTCCTGTCGTAGCAAACAAAGTATTAAATGGGGTTATTGCTGCAACAAAATTTGGAGTAGGTACTGTGTTGATTCACAAAGGAAGTTATTTTCTGAGCTATCTTATAGCCCCCGTAACTAATGCGCGTATGGCGAAACAATTTAGCAAAACTTCATACCGTATATTTTATGGATCTGCTTTATTAGGCGGAATATATAATTGTATTGATGGTGTTAGAACCATTAGGAAATTATAGAAATTATGAATAAAAAAGCTTTATTTCTTTCTATACTATTATTACCAAGTCTTTCTTGGTGTGAAAATGATAAAATAGAAACAAAAAAAGATGCATTCCAAAGATATGTTAAAAGCACACGACCTCTTACCTTTATAGGAATAAAAGGTGCTATAGGAACAGTGTGTTTGGGTTTGGGACTTCATTCATGGAAAGAGCTGCTTGCAGCACATAGAATAAAAATTCCAACTTCTAGTACAGATTATGTAGCGAGTGGTTTTCTCATTGCTAGTGGAATGTATAACGTTGTTCAGGCAATTAAAGATTGCAGAAATTTATAGGAATATCATGAATAAAACGGCTTTGATTTTTTCAATTTTATTAATACCCAGCATATGCTTTGCGCCGGTATTTCATGGGCCAGGAGTAGATGCTCTAGATTTTATTGGCCGTGTTTTGTGCAATAAAAAAACTAAGATTGCATTGGCGACCGCTAAAATTATTTCAGGATGGGCTGCAATGTCAGCAGGCTTATATTTTGGATTGGGAGCATACAAAGACAGTAAATTGCCTGTAAATGGACAAATACGTATTCCGTTAAAATATCACATGATTGGTTGTGGGTTAGTAACATTTGCTGGTGTTGCTTCAAGTGGTCATGGGATTGTAGATTTATTTAAAAGATAAAATAAAAGAGGCGCAATGAAGCGCCTCTTTTATTATGAGTTACTCAACTTCTTCGATCTCTTCTATTTCAACTTCATCTACTTCTGGATTAAGAGATGTTTTGAAGCTTGTAAAATCCTTCATATGTTTTTGTGCAAGAGCTTTTGCTTTTTCATCATACGTTTGGTGCCATGTGCGCCATGCATTCATGTATGATTCATGCGATTTTACTAAGTTATCAAGAGCAGTTTGTTCATAATCGCTTAAATTTCCATCGTTAAATTTTTTAAGCGTACTTATTTTTTCATCGAACATTTTATTATGTTCATCTTTGATTAAAGTAAATTTAGCGTTATGCATATCTTTTGCATAGTTAAACCAGTCTGCTTTTTGGGTTTTAACTAATTCAAGGCCTTTAATTAAGTTGTCTGAAGCGATCCCTGCAAAAAGTGGTGCTCCAATTAATCCGACTAAGAATAATAGTTTTTTCATATCCATTTCCCCTTATACCTGGTCATTTTTTACCTACTTTTATCTGGTTGACCAAATCAGGATAAAAGCGACTGAATAACTGCTACCAGTCCTATTATTAGTCTATCAGGTCTAGATCGTTAAAAACAAGAGTTTTTGTAGTTAAAATCGGCTTATTTGGCTTTTATTTTTTCTCCTGATAGGATTGCTGCAAATTTGTATAACTAAAGGAAAATTATGAAAATATTACTATTTTTGGCTCTGATAACAACAAGTATCGTTTGTATGGATAATCCGCAAATGCCGCCACCAATTATCACCTCATTACCAAGCCAAATTGGTCCGATCATGCATGTAAAGTTTATTCCTAATGGCACACGGTTGGTGACAATGGGTGGTATGCCTAAGATACAAATATGGAATACTGCCGATTATAGTCAGCAACCTTCTGAGATTGATACTCAAGTAATATATCAATCTTCATTTGGCATGAGTTCCGATGGTACTCAACTAGCGCAGGGATTTTGTTTAGGTAAAAAAGCAAAGCAGCACATACAGTTAATAGATCTTGTGGCAGGTAAAATTACTAAAAAATTATCTATTAATAAAGATTTACAGGGAACTGACGGTTTAGCATATTCAATCGATGATAAATCTTTTTTATCTGCTCATGGCAATGGTGATTGCAAGTTATGGGATCTTGCAAAGAATAAAATCGCCAAAACATTTAAGTTAAAAGATTCTAAGATCGCTTGTGATGTTCAGATCAATCCTGTAAAGCCTGAACATTTTGCAACGGCATATGAAAATACCAACATTGTAGCAATCTGGGATGTTAGAAATGAAAAGGCGCCGGTAATTACGGTAACTGAGCAAGTTCCGTGTAACGCGCTTGCGTATAATGACCAGGGATTATTGGCTGTAGGTGGCCAATATAATATGTATATTCATGATCAGAAAATGGAACTACTTGCACAGTATGATTTGCAAGGAAATAAAATGGCACCCGGCCAATATCCGCAAGCAATAATAACCGATAATTATGCTCCGTGGATGCCAAACAGCATTACCTTTATGCCTACTAATTATAATGTATTACTTGCGGCAATGGATACAAATAATATTGTTGCGTATAACCTTACCGATCAAAGCCAAACGCAGGTCTTTAAAAGCCAAGATACGCTTGCTCCCCAGTCCGTTGATGTTCACCCGAGTGGCTTAACTATGGCAGTTGGCGGTTGGAATCCGGGCCAAACGTATATTTATGATAGCACAGCTCTTAATGGTCTTAAGGCTCAAGTCAAAGAAGAATCAGCAGCGAAAGCTGTTCTTTTGAATAACATGAAAGCTGCCGGAACTTTGGCCCCTGGGAAGGGTGGCATGAACTGCATCGTGAACTAAAAAAGAGTTGCAAATATCTGATTTATTGACAAATAGAAACCAATATGGTAATTTTAAAAAAGACTATAAAGTCTTTGAAATTTTCGGGGGCGTATTGGTTTCGACGTGTTGTTGAAGGCCGAGAGTGCATGCCGAGCGTTGACTAAGTGCTCGTTAAACAATTGGTCAAAAACAGAAATGCAACTAATGTTGCTTTTGCTTAAAACCTAGCGTTTTAAGTTCCTGCGGACAAAACGTGTCTATCAGTTATGTTCGCATGTATTAGACCAGATAGAACTGTCGAGTAAGGATTCGTATTTTGTGTAGCTCGAACAGTATCACTCAAAATAACTTTTATATTAGACCCTGTCTTTAGGATGATATATTCGTATAAATAAAGACTACGCATGGAGTGCTTTTAGCTGGATATTATGCGGACATGGGTTCAACTCCCATCGCCTCCACCAGTCTTTTTATTTCCCCCGTTTATTTTTTTGTCTTCTTTTTTCAATAATCTCTTCATCAAATGGTCCTCTTCTTGCACATTTGTTTCCTGAACATTTTTCAGGAGTTTCACATTTTGTGTGCTCGGATATAGGGCATTTGCAATAAAAACATTCTTTTCTGCGCTGCTCGCAATTATAACAGTTGGGTTTTTGGCTAAAGCAGTTATAGATGTCCTCTTGGGTATAAGAGCAACGAACCACATTACTATCATTATGGGTTCTATCTGCTCGCGTACAATCTGCATGGAGGGTTGTAACAAAGCCGCACAAGATAACTATTAATACATATTTCATATTTTTCCTTTTTTTAATAAGCATAAGCAGGCAAAAGACTCTGCGTAAAGATTTATTGACAACTAAAATCCTCACTTTATCCTAGAATGATGTTGTTGTTTTAAGAAGGATATCATGCATTCAATGCGAATTTTGAATAAAATTATATTTTTGGGATTATTTTTGATTCAGGGGTATTTGTTTGCCGATAAAACTAGCTCAGAGGAAATGAAACAAGAATGGCTCAAGAAAGTTAAAGAGAATAACTTTCATCTTAAACAAGCTCGTAAAAATCTGCGCGTAGGGATTAAAATTTTAAAAAATGATCTCGATGTGCCGGTATCTGGCGACGCAAAAAAATTAATTAAATGGACTGTTGAAGAATATTTCTATTATCTCCAAGAGCACAAAAAACTTTATAGCTAAGACGATGTATCAATAGGAATTCAATGAAAAAACTGTTTTATCTCATACTATTAGTCACTTGTTTGGCACAAGCTGAAATCACACAAAATATAACTGAAGCTATGCCAAAAATGTTTGAAATGATCGTTGAGCATCTTAAAATACAAGATGCGGAAAAGAAATTAAATTTATTACGCAAACATGCACAAGCCGTTTCAAATCTTTTATGGTTAGAAAAAAATGAAAAAAATATCGCTATTTCAAGAGAAATAATAAGACAATATTTTCTTGAGTTGGAAAAAATTTTCGTTAACCAAGAAGCGAAAGAAAAATCAAAACAATCTCTCATCGATAAATTTCAACAACTGCAAGCGTTAAGCATAGAGATGAAAAAACAGCAAGAGAATCAGTCTGAACCATCGGTTTATATCGCCGCATAATTAAAGGAAAAACATGAAAATGACGAAATATTTGGTGCTTAGTTTAGCATTCGTAGGTTCTGCATATGCAGGCTATACCAAAGAGGAAGCTGAACAAAAGATGATGATGTTGGCGAGCTTGCCTTTAGATGTGCAATTGGCACAAGCCAGTGCTTTAATTCTGGCTGCACCTAATGCAACTTTGACAGCACAAGAAAAAGATGCAATGCGTACACAAATCAAAACGTTTGCAGCTCAGTTAGTGCAATATCAAGCATTCATAGCGGAAGCAAAAAAACTGCAAGCTGAGCGCGCAAAAGTTAAAGAGATTACTCAGCAATAATTTTTTTTAAATTTAAAAAAGGCTTCTTTAGAAAATAAAGAAGCCTTTTTTAATGCATGGTTTTTCACCCATTTTTTATTTTCTTTGCAAAGATGCTCTGCTAAAGCGTAGAGTGATACCTGAGTATCAGATCTGCGGCGCGGGGGCATGCGATGGGATGACTCTGAGGGGAGTGGGGTGAACAGTGACACGATGAAGCGATTTCTCCCGCGCTTCTTGATATCTTCAATTGATGTTCTGCAATATTTTGCATACGCTTGTCCTAAATCTTTTTCTTGGAAAGCGTCTTTAATGAAACCATTACAACCAATTACGCGTTTGATTGTTAATCATTTTGCACAAAAAAATCTATTTTTAAAAAATAAGTTGAGTGCTCAAGATTTAGCTCATACGCATGCTTTAATAATCGATACCCCTGGCACAATAACCAGAAATGAGGTGATCGTTAGTCATCTGTATGCAGATAATAAACAGATAATTATCTCAGGAAAAGGGTATTATACGCAGGGCACCTTATTCTCTCAGGGGGAAAAAATATCAGTTTCTCCAGAAAGTGATTTGTATCGTTTAGCTCAGGGGTTGCAATTACTCAGTTCCCATACGAATACCACGATCGATATTCGTGGAGCTTTTCATGTGCATGGTAATTCTATTCATGCTGCTTTGCATGTGTTGGCAGCAAAAATGGGCATAACACAAAAAGATACCAGCGCTTTTACCAAGATTGAGGAAAAGAAGATTGATGCGTATTATCACGCAGCGCTCTACGAATATCAAAAAAAGGGAATTCTGTTTATTGTTGGGACTCCTGAATTTATTTTAAGCAGATCAAAATCAACCTCTCTTTTAGAACAGGCGATTCAAGAATTTCAAAACAACGGATTGCAAAGTGTGCTCGTTGCATATAAACAATGTGATCTTACCGATGACTTAGAAAAAATAATTGATAAAGAACTTGTAGTTTTGGGAGTTTGTGGAATTGAGGATGCTATACGTTCCGATGCGATGCCTGCCATAAGCAAAGCGCGTAAGGCCGGATTTCATATTGTTATGATTACCCATGACCATCAACGTACGGCTATTTCAATTGCCAAACAGGTAGGTATTTATAAAGAGGGTGATGAGGCGGTCGATGGATGTGAATTTTCAACCATATCAGATCAGCTACTGCATGAACAGCTTATGTATACTACCGTGTATTCAGGTATTACTCCGCAACAAAAATTACGCATTGTAGATGCTTTGCGTGCGCGCAGTTTCTCTCTTCTAATGAGCACCGAGTTTAATGATTCATTTGCAAATATCATTCGTTCGATTGAAGATAGTAGGCATATACTCAGTGCCTTAGAACGGATAATGGTATATTGTTTCTCAAGCTATGTTTCACAACTTTTAATAATCTTAGGCATAGGGTTTGTGTCTCTTTTGTATCCAGCTCTTAGATGTGGAAGCCTTATAACCATTAAGCAATTTTTATGGATTAATGTTGGAGCTATAGGATTTTTTGTATGGGCCTTAACTTTAGAAAAAAAAGAACCAAAAATACTTTTTGATGAACGCTGGCATCATAAAGGTTCCCAGGATCTGCTGAATAAGCCCCTTGTTATCCAGATGTTTTTAAGTGCCATTATTATGGCATTGGGGACCGCAGCAGTTTTCTTATTGTTTGCGCCCTATAGCCTTGAGTTGGCTTACAGTATGGGATTAGCGGTTTTTAGCCTGTATATAAATGCCAATGCCTGGAACTGCCGTTCAATAAGATTCTCTTTGTTCAAAATCGGATTTTTAAGTAATAAATGGCTTCTATTCGGGCCACTTTTTATCTCTTTCTGTGTGAGTCTATTACTACCTATAACACTAAATCCCTATCAATGGGGTTTTTCCCTCCTGGTGGCCTCTTCTTTAGTGGTTCTAGAGCAATGCAGAAGGGTAGCCCAGGCAAGGGTACATTGACTATTTTTGGAGATTCTATAGAGTGAAATTAAGCAGAGTCAAACTATAATCAATCAAAAAAACGCAAGGAAACTACTATGAAATATGGATGGATTATGCCGGTTACTGCAGT
>CAYSAX010000001.1:0-23764 GCA_964429045.1 uncultured Pseudomonadota bacterium | reverse complement strand
AGCAGATTTTCAAAATCAAATAATTGTTCCGGTTGGAATAACGTTAACGGGTGGAAATACCTTAAACATTGCCAATGCAGGTATATATTATGCTGAATTTAGTTTTGGTGTTCGCGGTGGACAGACGGTTCCTGTAGTGCCTACTGGAACCAATTCAAATGCCATTCTTAGATTAAATGGTGTTGATATTAACGATTCTATTATTGCTACATCTGTCGGAGATGCAGTATCGGTACCTGGAGCAGATACCGATGAATTCAACTGGAGAACACGTGGTATCTTGCTAAACGTTACCGCAGGTTCTACTTTACAGTTAGCTGTTAACGCGAGTACGGGTGGAGTTCCACAGAGTGTTCAAGTTAATATAGTGCTCAACGTATTTAGAATTTTGTAATTCTAATCATAGTATAACCAAGAGAAGTCCTGTCAGTTCTTACCTGGCAGGACTTCTTTGTATTCCCCAGATAATTATTGTCTGTCTTTCTTGTTGACCTATAAGAAAATTTGGTATGAATATACCAATGTCTTATGGAACCTCTGAAAAAAAGGATTGTTAATGGATACTCAAATGAGATTTTTATTATCTTTGATGTTTATCGTGTCGCACAGTTTAGTTGCCTCTGAACCAGAAGTAACGCGGTGCATGTCCAACTCCTGCTGCAGGATTTTGTAGCATAAATGCTGGATGTATACCCGGCATACAAATAATTATTAAATAACTCTGAATCACTATATATAAAAAACGTTCTTGATTGGTACACAAAAAATTTGGTATGACTTTAAGAATGTCTTGATTGAACCCCTGTAAAAAAAAGGATTGTTTTAATGGGTACACAAATGAAGTTTTTGTTATCGATAATGCTTATGGCATCGCACGGATTATTTGCTTCTGAACCAGAAGTAACGCGTGCATGCCCAATTCCTGCGGCAGCATTTTGTAGTGTAAATGCGGGATGTATTTCGAGTACTACACTTATTGTTACTGGTCCGGCAAACTTCTCAGGGCCGGTTACTATTTCTAATACGGGAAATGCAAGTGGTTGTACCGGTGGTAACCCTGCGCTTACGGTAGATGGCGGAGTAGTTATAGAACAAGATCTTGGTGTTGGCGGCGATTTAAATGTCTGTGGATTTGCAACAGTTGGTGGATTTAGAGATGTTGAATTGCTTGATGCTGAATTGCGTTCTTTAGTAAGTTGCTCGGGACTTGCAACTGGTTGTGGCGATGGAAGACTTGTCGTCTTTGGTGATGCTGGAATTTCTGGTGATTTAAGAGTTTGTGGTGAAATAAATTCGAATAATCTTTTGGTCTGTGAAACAGGTACTATCAATAATTTAGTTGTAAACGTAAGTATTTCTGGATCAGGGGTTTCTGGTTTGCTTGGTGTTGCCGGCCCAACAGGAGCAACCGGTGCTAGTGGTGCAACGGGGCCAACAGGTCCCTCAATAACGGGAGCAACGGGTAATACCGGAGCAACTGGAGTTACCGGAGCAACGGGAAATACTGGAAGAACTGGAGTTACCGGAACAACAGGCGCTACTGGAGTAACGGGCAATACAGGTGCAACTGGATTAAGTATTACAGGAGCAACTGGTGCAACTGGTCTTATAGGTGCTACGGGAGCTACTGGGGTAACTGGTGCGACTGGTCCAAGCATTACTGGAGCAACTGGTATAAGTATTACGGGTGCAACGGGTGCAACTGGAGCAACTGGTGCCACTGGGGCAACAGGTCCAAGCATTACTGGAGCAACTGGTATAAGTGTTACGGGTGCAACGGGTGCTACTGGGGCTACTGGGGTAACTGGTGCGACTGGTCCAAGCATTACTGGTGCAACTGGTATAAGTATTACCGGTCCAACTGGTGCAACGGGCGTAACCGGTGTAACAGGAGCTAGAGGTGATACGGGTCCAGGTACCGGTAATACCGGGGCAACTGGCGCGACTGGCCCTACTGGGGAAACGGGAGCAATTGGCGCGACTGGGCAAACGGGAGCAACTGGCCCTACCGGTTCTGTTGATCCAACTCAGCCATTGGTGATCACTAATACTGATGATTGTACCGAAACGGTAGGCGGAAATCCTGCAGCCTCGGGTGGTGCACTCCAAGTTGCAGGTGGTGCAAGTATCGCAAAACACATATGCGCAGGTTCAGGGATATTCTTCCCAAACGTTGTAGGAGCTAACTCCACTTCACTTGATTATTATGAAGAAGCGACCGTTCCATTACAGGCGCAATTTATAGGAAGCCCTGTTGGCCCAATTGTTAACGTTAATGCAACTTTTACTCGTATTGGAAATATTGTTCATGTAGATATACCTCAATCCTTTGTTAATTCGGGTAGTCCAACAGGCGTTGGAGCTGTATTTATACAGAATATTCCAGCTCGTTTTGTGCCAGCTTTTACTGCAGGTTCTATTGCATCGATAGGGTATGCAGAAATTGCACCTAACGGAGCCAATGCAGGTGGAACAGTATCTATAGATAACACTTCACAATTCACATTACTGGATCCATCTTATAATCAATTCAATAACGCATCTTTTGTTTCCTGGCGTCCATTTGCTGTTACATATGGTTTAACTTTCTAAAACTGTCTATTGCAAGACCCTGTTAGTTTTTACTAACAGGGCTTTATTTTACAAATATTTTCGGAAATATTGTTTGAGAAACGTCTATAAAATAACATAATTTATTAATAAATAGAGTTAGCCTATGCCCTGTCAGTAAAAAACTGGTAGGGCCTTTCTATTTGCTCCTAATGCACTTTTCTGATATAGTGTTAGATAGCTCAAAATTCAAAAAGAGAGGTTATTTTTATGGCAAAAACATTCAAGCTTCATTTACCCTTTGCGCCGGCAGGAAGCCAGCCAGAAGCAATCAAAAAACTTGCCGCGGCGCGTCCGGGAATATCTACTCTCATTGGAGTAACCGGATCGGGTAAAACCTACACCATTGCCAATGCAATTGCTCAGCAAGATAAACCTGTTTTGGTTTTGGCACCCAATAAAACATTGGCTGCTCAATTGTATGAGGAGTTTTCTCTCTTTTTCCCAGAAAATAAAGTCTGCTACTACGTTAGTTATTATGACTACTATCAACCAGAATCCTATTTGCCTGCCCAAGATATCTATGTACCTAAAGAAACGAAGGTAAATAGCGAAATTGAGCGTTTGCGTATTGAAGCTACCGCTTCTTTGATGCATCGAAAAGATGTGATTATTATTGCATCAGTTTCATGCATTTACTCTTTGGGAAATCCTGAAGAATACCGCAAGCTCGCATTGCCTTTAACGATTGGCCAAAAAATAAGTCGTTCAGATCTGATTAGAAAATTGATTTATATACAGTATGAACGTAATGAGATGGATCGCCGTCCGGGCACCTTGCAAGTGATGGGCAACTCTATTGAAGTGAACGTGCCGTATCAAAAAGAAAAATTACGCATCGAGCTCTTTGGTGACCAAATCGAGGCTATGTATTGGGTTACTAAGCTTAATAATAAAGTAGTGCAAGATGTTGATCACACGATCGTGTTTCCGGCAAAGCACTTTGTAACCACCGAAAAGCAATTCAGAACGGGTATCGAAACTATTCGTGAAGAGATGCAAGAATGGGCGCCTACGCTTACTAATCCCATTTATAAAGAACGCATCGAAAAGCGGGTGGCGCATGACCTTGAAATGTTGAATGAGGTTGGCTACTGTTCTGGAATTGAAAACTATTCAGTACACTTTGATGGGCGTCAAACAGGGCAAAAACCTTATACGCTTTTAGACTTCTTTGGTGATGATTTTTTAATGATCGTTGATGAATCGCATATGGCATTACCGCAATTACGCCGAATGTACGCGGGCGATCATGCGCGTAAAAAATCATTGATTGAGTTCGGATTTAGATTACCATCAGCGTTTGATAAGAGACCTTTAAAATTCGAAGAGATCGAGGGATATTTTAAAGATGTAATATTCGTTTCGGCGACGCCGGGCGAATATGAGATGAAGCATTCGCAAAGTATTGTTGAGCAAATTATTAGACCAACCGGATTAGTTGATCCGGGTATTGAAGTTCGTCCACGTGTTGGTCAAATCGATGATTTAGTAAGAGAAATTAAAGAGACCACCGATAAAGGGTTTAGAAGTTTAGTTATTGTGCTTACTAAAAAACTTGCTGAAGATATGGCCCGTTATTTAGAAGAGCGCCAAATCAAAGTATGTTACTTGCACTCTGAATTAAAAACTCCACAACGAACAGAGCTTTTGCAGAAGCTGCGTTTGGGTATTTTTGATTGTCTTGTTGGCGTAAATTTATTGCGAGAAGGTATCGATTTGCCTGAGTTAGCACTTGTTGCTATTATGGACGCTGATATTGAAAGTTTCTTACGAGATCGCCGTTCTTTGATTCAGATTATTGGTCGTGCAGCGCGTAATACTGAATCAAAAGTATTAATGTATGCAGATAAAATTACGCAATCGATGCGTGAGGCAATTAACGAAACAAATCGACGTCGCGAATTGCAACAAGCGTTTAATGAAAAGCATGGTATTACTCCCGTGAGTGTTAAACGCGAAGTAACAAAAAGTATTACTGATTTGCAAAAAGCGATTGCTCAGGCTTCAAAGCAAAGTGCTAAAAAGAAAAAAGCATTGCCAGAAACTCCCGTAGAGATCGAAAACCGCTTAGCGGAAATTGAAATCGAAATGAGTAAGGCGGCTGAATCGCTTGATTTTGAGCAGGCAATTGCATTGCGTGAAGAATGGTTTATGTTGAAGAAAAAATTAGGTGCTTAATATTTTTTAAAAAAAAAAGGGGAATAATGAATCGCCTTATCCGCGCTCTGATAGTAGGAGCAATACTTGTTTTAGCGTATTTTTATTTTTTTATTCGAAAGCCGACTGTGATGTATGCACACGAACTTACTGATATTAAAACTGCCCAAGATGCCATTGCTCTTTTTCCTAAGAGTGTAGACCAGGTTAATATATTAACCGAGAGTGCAATTCAAGAAGCGCATCAAGAATTGAAAAAAATTCTTACCATACCCGATGATCAACGCACGTATGATAATACTGCGGGGGCGCTTGATCGTCTTGCCTCATTTTCTAATATTGGCATAGTGGGAAGTCTTATGGTAACTCAAGAGCTAATCGGGACCGATGAAAAAGTTCGAGAGGCTGCGAGTAACAATTTATTAAAAATTCAAGCATTCTTTATTGATAATGTGGGAACCAATAAAGAGCTCTATCGCGCATTTAAAGCATACATTGATGGCAACGCCAAAAATGAACAATTAAGTGACGAACAAAAACGATATTTGCATGAAATGGAACGAGATTTTAAAAACGCCGGCCTCGCTTTACCTGATGATAAACTTGAACAAGTAAAAAAAATAAAAAAAGAGTTGGTTGAAATTGAGCAGCAGTTTGATAAAAATATTGCTGAAAAACAAGGCCAACTGATTGTTGATGAGTCAGAGTTGTCTGGATTATCTGAATCATTTATTAAAAGTTTAAAAAGAACTGATGATGGCAAATATATCTTAGGCGTAGATTATCCAACCTATATTCAAGTTATGGATAACTGCTCTAATGAAAATACCAGAAAAAAATTATGGGAATTATTTGTAAATCGCGCATATCCTGATAACAAAAAAATATTAGAAGATATGATTGCAAAGCGTCATGAGCTGGCACAGTTACTTGGGTTTTCCACCTTTGCGCAATATGAAATTAATACTGAGATGGCTGCAACTACCGGACGTGTGCAAAAGTTTTTAGGTGATATTCATGAAAAAGCACTTAAAAAAGCTAAAGTTGAACTCGGCGAATTTACCAAGCAATTACCGCCTTCGGTAACTTTAACGAAAGATGGTAATTTTAAAATGTGGGATAGTGGCTATGCAAAAAATCAGTACAAAAAAGCGGTACTAGATCTCGATGATAACGAAATTGCTGAATATTTTCCGATGCAGCACACCGTTGATATGCTTCTTTCAATCTATCAGCAATTTTTCAATCTTGAGTTTAGGCAACTTCCTGCAAATGGTTTATGGCATCCAGATACTCAGATGATAGAAATAATCGATAAAACCAATAACCTTAAAATCGGTTATTTATTTATGGATCTGTTTCCGCGTCCAAAAAAATACAGCCATGCTTGTGAGCAAACAATTGTTCCGGTTACCTATGATAAAGAAGGAAATCCTAATCAAGGAGTTGCGTTAGTTGTTGCAAACTTCCCTAAGCCACGCGAAGATCAGCCATCATTATTGCAGTTTAAAGATGTAAATACCTTCTTCCATGAGTTTGGTCATGCTATGCATGCATTACTCGGTCGCACGCGTGTAGCATCCTTTGCGGGTACTGCGGTAAAACGTGATTTTGTAGAAATGCCATCACAAATGCTTGAAGAATGGATGTGGAGCCCTGAGATTTTAAAAATGATCAGCAAGCATTACAAAACCGGTCAACCATTGCCTGATGAATTGATTGAAAAAATTCTTAAATCTCGCAACTACGATTCTGGATTTTATACCGTTCGCCAATTGCTCTTGGCAAATCTTTCTTTAAATTACTTTAATAATGGACCTTCGGTTAACCTTGATAAAGAATTTGAACGCGAGTTTAAAAAGTTTATGTATGGGTTCCAGTTTAATCCTATGGATCATTTCTATGCATCATTTGGCCATTTAGGTGGTTATGGTGCACGTTATTATGGCTACTTATGGTCAAGCGTATTTGCCCATGATTTGGCGAATGAAATTAAAAAAGAAGGCTTTACCAAACCGGTAGTCGGTCGCCGCTATGTTGATGCAGTAATCGGAAAAGGTGGCAGCCAGGATCCTAATGAAATGCTTAAAAACTTCTTAGGACGTGAACCAAATCAAGATGCGTTCTTGCATGACATGGGTTTTGAATAAAAAGAAAGTACTCTAAAGATAATTAAAAAAGGCACCGCGTAAATTCGGTGCCTTTTTTAATGTCTTGCAATAAAGCTGTTTTTACTTGCCTGCTTCTTGAGCAATCGCTTGTTTGTACATTATTGCGTCTTGTTCAGAAAGTGGCTCTACATTCTTGCCCATATTAGTAATTTTCTTACCTGAAACAGTTCCTGCAGTTGGCTTAGTTTCGGTAATGTGAACTAAGGTGCCATCTTCTAAATTTGCACTATATTGAGTGCTTTGTGACATTGGGTGAACTTGTGCAAATTTTACTTTGCACGCTTGGCAACCAGCTTCAATGTTAACGCTAATAAATAATAACATAAGAATTACAAAAATATTCATAAAATCCCCTTTTAAAAACAATTCCCACCAAATTCTAATTTCAATTATAAATTATTTATTTTTATAAGAGCAATGGTTTATTTTAATTAATTTTATTTTTTATAACGCCTTCCAGGCGATAGCCAGGCGGGCATTAATCAAAATGCCCCCTGGACCCCCATTGACCAGTTTTCCACTGGACTCCTGATTGCGCTGGAACTCGCTTGCTCGCTTCCTATGGAAGCTGCACCCGCTCGAGCAGCCATCGCAAAAAGATCTTAACGCTTTATCCATTTCTGAACGACTAGCCGCGTTATGCGCCTCTCATCGGGCGACAAACGCGAGCTCTGTCAATAATTCTTGCAAGCACAATTGTTCTAACTCAGAATCTTTCTCCGTTAAACAAATGGATAAAGTTTTGAGCCCGGGCCTTAAAGCCCAGGGGCCGCTATTCTATTAAAAAGAATGATATAAGTTTGCGTAAGTTCCAGTTCAGGATCCACCAAACCAAATAATGCGAAGCGTTATTTGTGTGATAGGCTGCGATGCTTGTCCTTTAGGGGACGAAAAGTCGTAGCCGGGATTGGATCCGTGAGGAGTCCAGTGGAACACTGGCGCACGTGGGTGTGGGAGTGTTTGCGAAAACATTCCCACGTTTAACGCTCGCCGCGGAGGCGGTTATAAAAATAAAATTAATTAATTTATATTGGCACAATATTTAGCCCAATATGCAGTTAATACTGAAGATAAAAGCAAATTGGCTGTCATTGCTTTATGTAAATCCATCTTAAACTCATCAGCCGCAGCGCAGGTAAATAAGTATGAAAGTAATCCGGAGATGGTTGCAGTAGGTATTGCAAAAAGAGCTGCGATTGGAGTTAAAGAAGGTGGGCAATGTGGTTTATCAGGATTTTCTAGTTCATCTTTGATTTCTAAATACATTATTTTTGCTAAACATCCAATCGCAGCTAATGCGACAGATGAGCAGGCGATTACTCCTACCATATGGGGAAATGCTTTAAAGGTGCTACTGCGGCCAATCGATTCAAGATTGATTGAATATGAGTTCAAATAAGAAAACGTAAACATAATAAGTATTAGATATCGCATTTTTCAATCCTGAGTCCGGGCAAAATATTGTAAGTTGATGCTGATGGCTTAGAAATATGTAATAGATTAGCAATGCTATTGGCAAGTTGCAAAGTCCAAACCCGTTCATTAATAACACATGGTTTTAAATGATCTTTGTGGTATATGAATAATGGAACATGGGTATCTGGATCATAGGGAGTTCTATGCCCGGTGCCGCGATCAAAATCATCGATTACACAAAATGGTTCTGGTTGTAGAATGAATCTGCCAGATCTTCCCGGATAGAGTTGGTTTTTATAGTGATTTTCAATTGAATGGGGGTCAAAGCAACTGGTACTCAATTCTTGTGTGTTCCAAATTCTTTTTATTCCCGGTATTTTTTTGATTTCATCTGTAAGCAGCGCGGTGCTATTTTTAAGTTGAGCGGGTGTCATTCCGTTCCATACTGAATCCTTAATATAAATTTGAGTAAATCCGCAATTACAAATGAGGTTATCGACACCGACCTCTTTCTTTATTTTTGCATTCAATGCAGGAATAATTTTTGTATAATGCACCCGGCGTGCATTTTTATATCCACGGGCTGCCAACAGCTCAGGAATTGGAGTAATGCCGTGATCGGCAGTTAATGCCCATAAAATCTCTTCCGGATTGATAACGGTTTCTACCGATTTCATAAACTCTTCTACTTGGACATCAAGATGGTAAATCATATCGATAACTTCGCGGCTTTGCGGTCCATATTCATGGCCAATCATATCCAAAGGACTTAAGCATAACCAAAGGAGTAGTTCTTCATTGTCTTTTTGCAAATGAGTCTTTATAGAATTGAGCGCCAGATCAAATAATAGTTTATTTGCGGCAGGAGTACGCTGATAGGTGCTAAACGGATTATGGGCGGTATGATCAATAATTGAAGTTTTGCCTACAATACTGGGCTTGCTTGCGTACTGATAATTATCGATATCGATAAATTTATAGGCACATGATTTGCGCGGATATACCAGATCCCAGGTAACCTGTTTAAGCTCCGATAAATTTTTTTCTTTGTTAAAGGTTATCAACCATTCAGGGAGTTGTTCATAGTACGCTTTGCTTGAAGTAAAGTGTCCATTGTGAGTATCAAACCAGATTGCTTTGCCTTTTTTATTAGCAGTACAAATAGCAGAACGGCTTTTCATTGATAATGAGAGGGCGGTGCGGGGAGTATTAGGTTGACTGCTTAAGGCAAATTGATCGCTGAGACTATCGACCATAATATGGCCAGGTCCTTTTGCATAATCATAGTAACCGCCTTTCGGGTTTATTACCGCTGCATTAAGAATATCATCGCCATCAGCGGTAATTTTTTGGCCATCAGGATTGCACCAGCTATTAGCAATAATTCCATGAGCGTTGGGAGTTACACCGGTTGAAAGTCCGGTATGACCCGGAGCAGTTGAAGGAACGCCATGGGGATAGTACGCATTTTTATAATTAATAGCATTGTTAAGAAAAAATCGAAAACCATGTTTAAAAAAGGGGGTTAACTGCGGAAAATAGGAGTAAGCAAACTGATCGATCACCAAAATAATAGTTAAACGGGGCTTATTATATAAAACGGCTGTATGAGTTGTGCTTAACAAAAAAATAAAAAGCAGAATGCGAGAACCAATCATTACCAATCCTTTTTTTAGACTTCTAGCTTAAATCTAGGATAGGGTACCGGTGCAAATCAAGAAAGTTACAAAAGTAATAGAATTATATAGCCGAATCATGTAAGCAAGAGTAGGATGATAGAATAGAAATTTTGCAGGTTTAGTTGATGGAAAAGCAGACAGGAATTGTTTTAAAGACTTTTTTTTCTAAGAAAAAAAAGATGATAGTATTAGACGCTCAGTTAGGTAAGATTGAAGGGGTTCCTCCCTGCGATAAACTTTTTCCGGGAGCGTTGATATCATATTTTGCAAAAGAGCGGGATACGCTCTTTTTCTTACAGGGAATCGAATTGATTGATGTTCCCATGGGACTGGCAAAAGATGATATTCTGTTTTTGCATCATATTCTTGAAATCTGTTATTATTGTGCTCCGTTTGGCAGCAGTGTGCCTGAGATATTTCAGTTAGTCTCGTATTTGTACCATCATGATATAAGTCCGTATACGGCTGATTTTAAGCTTGCCTTTTTATTTAAGCTCCTCGTGTCGTTGGGGATGCATCCGGATGAACCGCGTTTTCAAAATCCTGAATATTTTCTTCTTGCGCGAGAATCTATTGACACAATTATGAATAAAGCAATACAGTTAGACACTAAGCACGCGTTGCATGAATGGGTGCGTTCTTGCATCGGAACACAGCCCCTGATTCATGCATTTAAAACCATACATTTTTTAGATTCTGATAGGTTCTTATGAGAAAATTTTTATAGCTACTTCTGCTCACATTTGCCATGCAGACCACGTATGGCGATTTAGTTGATGAAACTAAAAAAATAAAATTCTTTCCAACTATTGTTGAGGAGCGCCAAAAGCAGTTGGCTGAACGGAAAGAATTACGTGAAAAATGGAAAAAAGAAGATAAACCTATTAGTGAAAAAAATACGTTAAAATCTTCTCAATTAAAGAATCAGATTAGTTCAGTAGAAAATCTATTAGCAACCAATCCTGAAAATCCGTTTTATAAAGAAAAGTTGCAATTGCATGTTGATAATCTGCAAGCAATTAATCAATCTAAAGATGCGCGTACTCAAGCGCTCGCGCATATTGATGAAATAAACGAAGCAGATAGAAAATTTCTTGAAGATCCACAATATCAACAATTTGCCAAATCTTACTTAAATAAAAATTCTTACTCATTTGATGATACGCTTTCTGCCTATGATGATAGTATTGCCCGCGAGCGTGATATCGCGGCACTCACCGAACAAGAGGCAAACGCGTTAGCAGAATTGCAAAATCGCAAACGAGCAGCTCAAACTACTATCGATAACTATCAAAATAAAAAAGAGTTTTCTGGAGTAAATGGCCGCCAAAAAGCTGATCTTGAAGCACTCAAAGAAACGGTTTTTGCTGATCGCAAAGAAGCCGATGCAATGCGAATCACTGAAGCGGAATATAAGCTCACGGCGATTCAAACTAAACTTTTTAATGCCCGAAAACAGGTGGAAGAGTTAAAAGGAATCATCAAAACGATTAAGCCTCAAACTAAAATCTCTGAGGCTAATATCGCTCTTGCATTAGAGGACCTGGATAAAAAGAAACAACAGATGCGCCCCATGCGCGAACAATATCGCTACGATATTGAAAAATTATCAATTGAACAACGTGATAAAGAGCGTGAATTAGAAACGCTTTCAAAACGGTATAACATTCCATTAGGCGCTGAACTCGATGAATGGATTAAAGAGCCTAAAAAAACACCGCAAGGGTATGTTGCGCTTTCTCAAGTTGGTATGCTTAATGATGAAGTGTTGGTAATAAAACGTAAGAAAGAACTGCTTGAAGCTCAGTTAGCATTAGAAGAAGAAAAGCTTCGCGATGAGGAATTACGAATTTCGGTGAAAGATTCGTTTTATAAAACATCCACATCAGTCTTTACCACCGAAGAAAAGCTCAGTTCTGAACTTAAAAAATATCAGATTCAAAAAGATGAAAACCGAACCAATATCGCGTTATATAAAGAGCGCCTTAATAATACCAGTGCATTAATTGCAACTCAGAAAAAAGCGCTAGAAAATATCACCCGTAAGCTGCAAAATGCCGAGCAAGAAAAGAATGGTATTTTCCGCGATTCATCTATTGATTATGAACAATACATCGCATTGCTTAAACATGCTGAAACAAAAATTCAAGAGCAGCTTGATGTGTTAGGTAAGATTATTGGCGTGTATACGGACAACATTTCCAAAATGAGTAGTGCCGGCAAGCATATTAATTTTATTACTGCTGAGCTGGAATCGATCAGTCCGTGGGGTAGGCTCGAGCATGCAATTTCACTCGATGGAGTGAAAAATATTGTGCCTGATGCAAAAGGATTTATTTCTGATGTAGCAAGTTATGTAAGCAAATTGAATTTAGGCTCATTATGGCAAAAGTTTACCAACCTTTTGTACTCTCCCTGGCAATTGGTTCTCTTCTTTTTTAAACTCTTTTTAGCATTATTATTGGTTTTTGTTATCAAAGCTTACTTGCCCTATATCACTAACAAGCTGGTTTCCATTGAACAAGCGCCGGTTGGTGTCCGTTGGTTTAGCATTTTAACTGCGGTCTTTTTAGGCTTTGGTATTAAACATTTAATTAGTATTGTCATATGGGCTACGTTATTTATAATTCTATGGGCCAACTATTGTACTGATCCTTATCCGCTCATTCTCTTTTATCTCTTATCGATTCCTTATTTGATTTACTTAGCCAATCGTTGGATGAGATATTTGGTTTATTTCAATGAAAAATATGATTATTGCTTTTTAAGTAAAGAATACCAAGATCGATTTGTAGTTGTTTTTTCTACATTAATGTACGCCACCATTATCATTGTTTTCTTTAGAGAAGCATTTATTTTGGGTAATTATCATAAGTCAGAATTGCCGACTATTCTATTAGCTATCAACTTTATTATCTTCCAAATTTCAGCAATTTTATTGTTGGCTAAATCTCAGATTTTAAGTCTGATATCAACGCGCTCTGAATTGGGACAATGGATTTATGAAATGGTAGATACCTACTACTATTTAATTCAGCTTTTTCTGATTGCAGTGATTGTAATGAGTAATCCGTATGTGGGTTATGGGCCATTAGTACTTTATATTTTAAAACGAGTATTTTATACGGCGATTCTCTTGCAACTATTAATGTGGGTGCATGAATGGTTTAAGCGTGTTTCTTCACGCATCTTTTTCTACTTTGATCAGGATGAAGAGATTGCACGTGATCGCTTTTCATATTCAAAAACATGGTATGGCTTATTAGTCGTTTTAATCTTTGCTGTCTTTACCTTTATTGGATTATTAATTGCATCACGTATTTGGCACTGGCCAGAAGTGTTATTAAAAATCCAAAGTTGGTCCGATGTAATGACATGGATTAAAACCCCATTCCTACTTGAAGGCACAAAATCAGCTATTTCACTTTTTACGCTTTTCAAAATTATCGGTTTTGTGTTTGCTGGATCGCTTATTTCATTCGCGATTAATCGGTTTGTGCTTGGGCGTATCTTTGATATTTTACTCGTTGATTCAGGCGTACAAAATACCTTAGCAAGCTTAATTCGCTATCTCATTGTTATTACTTCAATCATCTTAGGGTTTAACTCAGTGGGGCTGGGCGAACTAGTCTGGTATCTCTTGTGGGCATTAGTACTTGGTATTGGTTGGGTAATTAAAGATCCTGCAGCTGATCTGATTGCATACTTTGTTATTATTGTGCAGCGTCCGATCAAAGTCGGGGATTATGTGTACATGGATGATCAGATTAATGGCGTAGTGCGCCGGATAACTCCCCGTTCAGTTGAGATTCGCAGAAAAAATAGCACGACTATCGTGGTTCCTAATCTGCAAGTGACTACCAGGCCATTGGCAAATTGGAATCATGCACGAGGCTTTATTGCCTTTGATGATATTATGGTGACTATTCCTTATAAAGTAGATCCAGAGCAAGTGCGCGAACTGTTAATGCGTGTGCTGCATGAAAGCCGTGTTGTATTAAAAAATCCACGTCCGGTGGTCCGTCTAGAAAGCTTTAGCGACCTTGGATTTGTATTTATGGTGCGTGGATTTTTAAGTTCAAATCACACCCTTGATATGTGGGATATTGCCAGCGAAATTCGTTTTGCGATTGTAAAACGCTTACGCGAACATGGCATTGAGATTGCATACCCGGTGCGTATTGTTACGAGTAATTCTGGATTTATTGAAAAGAATAAAGAAGAGAAATAAAAAGAGCCGGTTGCAAGCCGGCTCTTTTAGTCATCAATGGTGATGAAAAATTATTCCGACTCAGACCCAGATGAAGATGAATCAGATAAATTTTTAGTTCTTTCTTTGAGAAATTCCAAGCCCTTTTTTAATGCTGCAATATTTGATATAAGTTCTAATTTGGAATTATGCTGACCATCTAATGCATCTATTTCTTTGGTAACTTTTATGGAAAGCCGTGTTATTGCAGGATGTTGCATCAACAATTTTATTACTGATTTTGATTTTGAACGTCTAGCTAAAAATTCATATACTGCATCACCCGCGATGTTAAATTCTTCTTTTTCTTTTTTAAATGCATCAAGAGCTTCTAGAGTTTGTAAAGCATTATCTTTTTCTAATGCACGATAATGCGCAAGTACTGTATTCAATGAGGTATCGGTTTTTTTTATTTTAGTTGTCAAATCATTAAAGGGATTTTCACCTGTAATATGTTCCAAAATATTACGCAATTCAGTAAAATTAGATGGCATAGCAGATCTCATTCCCATTAGTCGTTGTGAGTTTGCTTCAGTTGAATCAGTAGAAGGTACGGCTGCTCTTTCACTCGGGGGAGTAGCGGTTCGTTCTTGAAATTGAGTGTGCTCATCTTGAGACTTTGCAACTGCTTCATCAAGAATACGATTTTCTCGAGCTTTATTATCTTCTGAACCATTAGCAGTAGAAGATCGATCCATTGCTAATTGGCTTGATGGAATTAAAAGTAATAATACAATTGAAAGCATTGATAAGTTCTTCATCAAATAAGCCTTTCTTTTTTTTTAAATGATTAAAAATAACGGTGCAATTATATGATGAAGTTAAAAGAAAATCCATAAAACTAATTATGGTTTTGTATAAATTTCGCGATATAGTTTCATGAAAGTTTTTAATCATTTGTTTAGGTTTGCAATCTCATCCCGGTGACTTATTAATGTATTGCTACCTAAGGACGCATCAAGGTCATCAACTCTACTCATAAAATCTTGAGCTTTTGGGTGGTTTACTAATATGGGGGTGCGGGATGAGTCATTTTCCATAAGTAGGCTGCATAAATATTCATATAATGCGGCGCTGGCAGTTGAAAAATCTTTTTTTTCCTTTTTTATTTGTTCCAATGTAGCGTCAAGTATGGGATTTAAATTTTTACATTTGTGATAGCTTGCCAGAAGAGCCTCAAGTGTTTCATTGGTTGTATCTACTCGTTTATTTAATACTTGGAATAAATCAGTTGAGCTCGTAGCACTACCTGGAGTTAGCATGCCAAAAGTATGAGTGCTTAAAAAGATCAACAATAAACCAAATAACAATGACGTTATGTTTTTCATACAGACCCTTTTTTTATAAGAATTAAAATACCGGGAATATTGTATGATAAATGGTAATAAAAGACTAGAATTTGCAAGCGGCTCTTTTAATAAAGAGCCGCACGAATTTTACGAATTTAAAGTAGTAAGAAGTGATTGCATGCTGATTGTGTATGCAAGGTAAGATGGTGAGGTCAATAAATCTTTATTTTCTTTACTCAAGCTTTCAGCTGATGCTTTAAAAGCATTGGTTAATGCTTTTAGGCGCGTAAAAGCAGATAAGCTTTCTGGTTGTGCCTGAGTTTTGATCTGATGTGAAAGTTTATCAATCTCTTGATTAAATTCTGTGACAGATCTTTGAATGATATCATGGGCATATCTTATGTCGGTAGTGCGAGGATTCAGACCTTTAAAGACTACGTGAGCATTTTCTGAAAGCTCAGTTACTTTTCTTTCGATATCTTCAAGTTTAGAAGTAAAGATATCAACTACTTCAACTTGTTGAATTGGTCCTAATTCAGCCGCTGGCTCTTCATACAATGGATTGGTTGATTGTGGACTAAATGATTCTAAATCGGCAAGCAATTGATCAAGTTCTTTATTGGGAATATTGTTAGGTACACGTTTTGAAGCTACCATATCTACGCTAGCCAAAAGTGCATCAAGATCATCATAGCTAACAGAAGCAGCAGGTGCAGAATGAGTTAAATCTTGTGGGATCGATTCTGGATAGCAAACTACTGCTTTGGTCATTGATTCTACGCTAACATTTAAAGTAGGCATGGTTAAGAGTGTTGGTGCAGCTTCATGAGCAAATGCTGCTTGAGCAGACTGTGTGGCTGCGAATGTGCTTTCTACCAGATCTTTTACTATAGTTGGAGGGGTGACTTTTTTACGAGATGCTAAAGCGATTTGTCTTTGGCGAGCTTTTTCTTGTTTCACAGCTTGTGCCATAGCATTTTTATTCTGGCTTTCAGCGGAAGCTAACTCTACCTGTTTACGCAAATAGTCCATACATTCTTTGGAAGTATTTTTTAAATCATGATAGATATTGCTTGGTTTAATATTATTTGTGTATAAAATTTGCGCTTCCGGCTCTTGATCTTCTGGTTCTGTGGATTGTTCTGGATCTACTGGCTTTACAATGCTTATGCCTTTAACAGCAGCATGTTGTGCAGCTAACTTTTCTTTAATAAGTTTGTGGAATTCAATTCTAGCAGCTTCTTCTTCTTGAGTAAGTTTTTCAGGTAAGGAGTGTGGAAATACTCGTTGAGATATAGGCTCTGGTTTTGGATTTTCCATAGCGATAGCAACAAAAGAGAAACTACCGATTGCTACGTATAAAAAAGTACTAAGGTGTTTGTGCATAATACATCCTTGAAATACAAAAAAAAGGGCTCGTGATGAGCCCTTACTTTATTTTTTTAACATTCTTTTTATTTTACGATGAGCATCCATTTTCATGAATCCAAGAGCCATGAGACCTAAAGATGCAAGAATAAGAATTGCTTTGGTTCCGATTACCAAAATATTAGTAACATTCAAGAATAAAACTAACCCAAATAAGAAAAGTAATACACCTTGAAAGTGTGATGATAAATGGGGTATTTGTTCCATACCAGTTCCTTTTTTTTAAAAATAAAGAGGTTGACTGGTTTTAAGATAAGCAGAGTTTGATTTAAGAGGCAAGACTCGGGTAATTGTCTTACCTCTTATTCAAAAGTTTATTTTGACTCAGTCTGTTTTTTAATTGCTTCAAATACCGCATTCAAACTATTGATCTCAACTGAGAGTAATAAATCATCTAAGAATAATCGGGTCCTTTGATTTTCCTTGAGCTCTTTTTCATTACTATCAACAAGTTCTTTTACTCGGCTGATAGTCTCGCGTAACGCAAATGATTCCGGATGTAAAATTAAAACTTCAGCATATGGTGACTTTGTCAGGCAATTATTAAAAAGACCTCTTGACTGACTATCTAAAGCTGCTTTTTCTTTTTTATATGCTTCAAGTTCTTTTTCTTGCGCGCTGAAGCTTGAGCTTTCTAAAGGTTTGTTAAAGTCCAGTCCCGAAGATTTATTGGTTGGCTTGATAGGAGTTAATAATTCCTTTTTTTTGATCGAATCATTTATGGTAGATAAATACTGGAGGTAAGCTGATGTTGCAACACGCGATTGGCCGCGCAGGCTGCAAGCCCGATTTTGATAGTCTTGCACTACTGCTAGAAGATTTTCGCCCTCATTTGGCTTTGAAGATGAATTACCGGTATCCATTGAATGCATCAAAGTGAATTGCAGTAAGATAAATGAAGATAATAAAATGCGTTGCATCATAGGTGTTCCTTTAAAAAAGAGATTATTTAGTTTCATTTTGTTTTTTAATGGTTTCCAGATCTGCTTCAAAAGTATTTCTAATCGAAGATAATAACCTACTATTTTGTGAAAATTCATTATGGCGATTATTTGTTTCTAGTACTTCTTCGAGTGCGGTAACTTAAGATTTGGTACGTTTAATAGATTTGCAGAGTCTTACAAAATCAGAATGAACAGTAAATGCTCGTATGACATCGGAATTTTGTAAATTATTAATAAATTCATTTTGTTCTTTGGTAAGCTCTGAACTGTGTTCATCATAATTGCTGTTACTTGAAAATCCACTTTTAATTAATTGTTCATAAGCGTCATAGGCGAGAGACATCTTTTCTTTTACTGATTGAACGGATTTTTGAAACAGTAGTAACGCTTCAGGCATTTGCAATCTGATTTCAGAAAGTTGTTTTTCAAGGTCTTCAATCATTTGTTTATAATAATTCACACGAGCTTCATGGGCTCCTTTTACCATTTCGTGACTTTCGCGAAGTGCAGTGAGTGATTTTTTACCATCTTCGAATGCTTTTCTCATAGCAGTTACAGAAGTGACATTAAAAATTAAAATACAACAAAGAATTAAGCGATATATCATAATTAATCCTTTTAAAAAATATAATAGGTTGCAAATAAGAATCGAGTGTTGTGTACTGGATGGCTATTTTCAATCTCTCCAAATGTATCTAAGTTTCCATATGCGGCGCGCGTATATTCAACTTCTGCACCCACTACAAATGATTTTATATACCAGCGAATGCGCGGCGATGCGCGAAATAATGTTTTAATGTTAGTGCCAATACCATAGACGGTAGGCTCGAACCCGATATTTTGAATGATTGTTTTTTTAGCGCCTAAATTTTTTGCATAGCCGATAAATAGTGCGGGTTCAACATCTCCTTGAAAGATCAGTTCAGACCAGAATGAAACGGTGCGTAAGGGAGTGTAGGTACGAATATCGGTGATTGGATCTTGCGTGTGCACCGCATAGCCGCCAATCATGTGCCACATTGCGGCATTCTCTGCGTAACAAAATTTTGAATACAATACGATGTGATCATATGCTAAACGTGAATAGACGATTGCAGAAAACATGGTGAATGGATTAACTTCTTTAAAGTTATTATTTGAAACTAAGCGTGGGCAGATGCGCATCACATCAACGCCGGCGCCAATATAACAATCAGCATCATTCCATTTATAGCGTGCTTGTAAATGTAAGTCAGGCATTTTTGCATCTCTAAAATATTTATCGGTTCTGCCAATAGGTCCAAATCCACGGGTATTGGTCCATCCCATTGCAGCGCCAACAATATCTAAATAATCGTTATGATACACCAATCTAAATTGCGGATTTCTGCTATACGGATCTATGGGGGCACCGGTGTTAAATGAAATGGTGTCCGGAGCTTCGACGGGGAAATACATCGGATGCCATGTTTGCCCCGCTAAAAAATCGAGCTCTTGCGATTCTAAGGAAATATAGGCGTGACGCAAACGATAGCTATCAATGGTGTCATCGGTTCTTCCAAAAAAATCACCTTCAATATAGCTTCTGCTACTCATGCAACCAATATCAGGCCCAAACGCTTCGATTCTAAAACGGGTTTGAATTGCATACTCATCAAAGTCGCCGCGACTATTAATATCTTTGCCTTGCACATCATTAAGTCTGTTTAAAGGAAAAAAGAGATAATGGCCTGAGCGCTCAGTAAAATTTTGACGTGAATCGTAAATTGCTTCTGCCTTTACGTATCCTGAAATATCAATTTCCATCGGAATTTTTTGTAATGACCATGGATGTGAATACGAGCGATCAAGTGTATTTTGTTGTTCAGCAATTGCGCTGAATTCATCTGCGTGAGCGTATGCTACCAGCAAGAAAAAAATATAAAATGTTGTTTTACGAGAGAAGTTCATACGATCCTTTTTTCAGATTAAAAAACATAATAGGTGGCAAAAAGAAAACGATTGTTTGCAACTGCGGTAGCATTTTCTATGCGGCCATGATTATTAATAGTGCCGTACGATGCACGGGTATATTCATATTCAATACCAACAATAAAAGCGTCTAAATACCATCTAATGCGGGGAGCAACACGAAACACGGTATCGATATCAGTGCCGATTCCAAATAATGCAACTTGGCTTTCAATGATTGGAATGATTGAGCGTACAGCGCCTAAATTTTTTGCCACACCAATAAAGAGTCCTGGTTCAAATGCCCCTTGTTTAATAAACTCTGCGTAGCAGGCAAAAGTCTGCAAGGGAGTATAAGTTCGTCGATCGGTTAGAGAATCTAGTGAATGAATTCCAATACCGCCAATGAGTTCAAAAATTGCCGCTGTTTGAGAATATATAAATTTAGTAAATATCACATAATCTTGAGATTGAGTTCTGGTAAAAAGATCAGCACTGATGCTAGTCATCGGGCTAACCTCTTTATAATTTTTTAAGGTTACCAAGCGTGGCACGATGCGTAATACATCAAAACCAATTCCCGCGTAATTAGCCTCATCTTGAAATAAACGCATCTGTAAATAAAAATCAGGCATCATGGCATCGCGAAAAACTTTATCTGTGCCCCCAGCCAGTCCAAAAGGGCGATCTCCTAAAAAGCCCATCGCTGCGCCCACAAATTCTACATGATTTTGGTGGTAAGTAACTTTAAATTGCGGGCATAAGGCAAAAGGGGCAATAGGAATACCCTCGCTAAATGATATAGTATCAGGAGATTCAAAAGGAAAGCAGATTGGATGATAATTTTGGCCTGCTTGGAATTCCCAGATATCAGATTTTAATTCTAGGTACGCAAATCTCAAATCGCAGCCTTCAATGGTTGCATCGGTTCTGCCAAAAAATTCTGCTTCGATTAAAAAGCCAGATTCCATGCCGCAAATGCATGGCCCGATTCCTGAAATATCAAAACGTGTTTGAATGGCATATTCGTTGAAGTCGCCGCGCGCATTAATATCTGCGCCCAAAGCATCAGGCAACTTTTTTAAAGGAAAGTAGAGTAAATGGCCTTCACGTAATTCAAAGCTTTGGCGAGAGTCATATATGCCTTCCCCTTTGACGTATCCGAAAATTTGTAATTCTACCGGACAAGGACGTATTGCCCATGCGCGCTGTTGTCTATCAAGAATATTATGTGCTTCAGCAAATTGGCTAAACTGATCTGCGTATAATAAAGAAGTTACGAGTAATAGTACTATAATCCACAATTGCTTGATTGACATGCTTTCCTTTTTTATTTACGGTCATTCGCTCTTTAAAGCGAATGTAATGAGTCATTGATATAGCATTTTTTCTATCAATTTAAAAGAAATTATTGCGTTTTAAATTTAAGGTGTGATAATAAGCATGATTTTTTATTATATCTATTTTCAAAGGAGTTTTTATGAATAAAGCTATATTCTTTACCCTGTCAATGATGGTAGTTTCTTGTGCATATACCGCTGCGCCAGAAGCTGTTAAAGAAGTTAAAAAAGAAGTAGCAGAAACATGCAAATGTGATGCAAAATGTACCACTGCATGTGCATGTCCAAAATGTCCTAATAAAAATCAAGAAGTTGTAAAAGCTAAAGAGGCTGTAGCAACACAAGCGGTTGTTAACAAGCAGGCAGAAACTGCAAAAGCAAAATCGTAATTTAGGATTTTAAAAATCCATCGATGGGCCAGGCATTAGTAAAATCAAGATGAGCGTCGGTCATTGGCTGATGATTCATTAAAAATTGAACTTTTTTAATGCTCGGCTCATTTTTTTTGAGCGTTTTAAGTATTCCTTCGACTATCATAAGTTTTTCAACAGTACATGTATCCTTGTTCCAGATAAGACGATCGAAAGATATAAAAATCTCTTGATTATCGTAATTCATTATTACTCGCTGTACATTTACTTTATGTTTAATGATCGATTCATCATGGAGTAGCTGTAAATATTGGCTCATCATATGATAGGCATTGTTATAGACATGCGAATCAACCAGGAGTTGCACTTCTTCTTGCTTCCATTGATCATTATGCCAAAAATAGATGATAACCTTTTTCTTGTGCGATGCTGATGCTGTTTGTGCAGTCCCAGAAGTCCAGAAATTTAATATAATGTAATTTTGCTTTAAGGCGATCAAAAGCAACCCTAAGATTAAACCAAAGATCAATAATATGACTAGCTTTTTAATGCTCATACGCTTTTAATCCTTTATAATGGGTTCTAAGCTGTGAGCGAAAATGTTAATACATTCTAATAATTCGGACTTATTTTTTAATGATAATTCAACTGCAAAAGCGGGCGCTTTAATACCAATAAGCGGACGATAGGGGAAAGCATACGCTCCTTTTAAGAGTTGATTCTGCTGTAAAACATTAGAAACTATTTCGAGCCATGAAGCAGTTGTTGTTTTATTAATTAAATAAATCTGATCGTAGGGAATGAAACTCATCCCATCCTTTAAAATAAAAGAGTCATGATACGTAAATGAAAATAAATAGATTCCGGTACTATTTCCTTTACAGGCGCTTATTTGTAGGTATAGATCAACATTAAGCCTATTAGCGGTGGATGCATTTGAAAGCTCATCAGAGCGTTGTACTATAATTTTAGTATTATGATACTTTTCTTGAAGTGCATTTTTTAAATACTGTGCCGCATTAAAGGTAATTTCAGCTTCAAAGCTATCATCGATAATTCTGCCTGGGTTAACTGCATTACCCTGAGTTTCTATGAAAATGTAAAATGGTTTTTTTTGAGATGTGAATGGAAAAAAATATCCATTTGCAAGATGGATTGTAAAAAATAATAAAAACAGATAATAATGAGTATTCATAACATTACTTTTGACTTGAGAATATTTGTTATGTTTAATTATAAAGCAAAGTTTTGAAACTGTCTTTTTATTACTATATATTTTTTAAAAAGGAGAATAATGTATGAAGACATTTAAACTGGGGCTGATGCTTTCTCTCATATGCACGGTGACTTATCCGGTGATGTATATCGTTAATACCACTGCAGATAGTGGTGCTGGTTCTTTAAGGCAAGCAATACTCGATAGCAACGGTAATGCAGGGCCTAATATTATTAACTTTCAAATTCCAGGCGTTGGTCCTTTTACCATTCAACCGCTTACAGATTTGCCTCGCATAACTACTCCCGTAGATATCAATGGATACTCACAAACAGGTGCAAGCATTAACAACCTTGCGATTGGAAACAATGCGAATATTTTAATTATTGTTAATGGTAGTAATTATACGTCTGGGGATATCCTTACAGGAACTGGTAATGGACTCACTTTTGCAGAAGGTTCAACGGGTTCTTCCGTGCGCGGACTGTGCATTAATGAATGGCTTAATTGTGGCATTTTAATTGATGGTTTTGTGGGAGCAGCAAATGATATTATTATTACCGGTAACTTTATCGGTACTAATGTTGCAGGAACTGCAGCAGCTGCTAATCGTATTGGTATTGGAATATCAGGAGATTCTGCCGGTGTCGGGGCAGTATCAGGAACTATCATAGGTTCTGATGCTGAAGGAAATCGTAATCTAATAGCAGGCAGTTTTGGTTTTATTATACTTGACCTGTATTTATTGCGCGGTGCATGTATCAGTTTATTTGATACGCTCAATACTTCAATTGTAGGTAATTATATCGGTGTTGATCGTTCCGGAACTCAAACACTTGGCAATTCTCAAGTTGGTGTTTACTTTAGATTTGTTGAAGCAGGTATTTTAGGTACTCCAGGTTTGCTGGGAAGAAATATCATTTCAGGTCATATGATGTATGGATTACGTTTAAGAGATTCTT